>NZ_VATQ01000004.1:0-138357 GCF_005781135.1 Escherichia sp. E3659
CAGCGGAAAATGTTTAGATTCCGCGATAGTAGAAATTGCCTTCGCGCCAAAACGCGAGTCGAGTAGTTCTGAGCGGAAATCCGTTAACAGCTTCTGGTCCATTTCGAACTCCTTAAATTTATTTGAAGGCAATAAAAAAGTAGGATTTATCTGGAATGGGCGCAAGGGGTTACGGGTATAATTTAAATAACAAAATCCTAAGCATAAAATTGATTTATCTATATAATAAGAGAACACTATTAATATTGACACCAGAAATTACAAAATTAATTTCAAATATATAATTGAAGAATTCCTGTTATTTCTTTAATTACCAAATAGATTTTACTTCCTTCGACATTCTTACACAGATAACCGCTACTCTTATTTGTAACAACAACGATGTACTTGCTTTTATCATAGAGTGCGTGAATGTTCCGAAAATGAAATTTTGCAAAAAAACGTTTATCACCCATTTTCTTTGTATATTAAGGAGTTATATTTTTTGACACATTAATAAACGTGATCTTCCGCACACTTCATCCCCCATCGACCGTAGCGAATGACTACTCTTAAAGGAAAGCCCGATAATTAGAGACGAATTTCGGAGGTCGGATCCTTATGCTCAATCAGAAAATTCAAAACCTTAATCCAGATGAACGGATGATCGAAGTCGATCTCTGCTATGAGCTGGATCCGTATGAATTAAAACTGGATGAGATGATTGAGGCAGAGCCAGAACCCGAGATGATTGAGGGGCTACCCGCCTCTGATGCACTGACCCCTGCCGATCGTTATCTCGAACTGTTCGAGCATGTCCAGTCGGCGAAAATTTTCCCTGACAGCAAAACCTTCCCTGACTGCGCCCCCAAAATGGACCCGCTGGATATCTTAATCCGCTATCGTAAAGTGCGCCGTCATCGCGATTTCGACTTACGCCAGTTTGTTGAAAAGCACTTCTGGCTGCCGGAAGTCTACTCCAGCGAGTATGTATCAGACCCGCAAAATTCTCTGAAAGAGCATATCGACCAACTATGGCCGGTGCTAACCCGCGAACCCCAGGATCATATTCCCTGGTCCTCCCTGCTGGCGCTACCGCAATCGTACATTGTCCCGGGGGGCCGTTTTAGCGAAACCTACTATTGGGATTCCTATTTCACCATGCTGGGGCTGGCAGAGAGCGGGCGTGAGGATCTACTGAAATGCATGGCCGACAACTTCGCCTGGATGATAGAAAACTATGGCCATATCCCCAACGGCAACCGCACCTATTATTTGAGCCGCTCGCAACCACCGGTTTTTGCGTTGATGGTGGAGCTATTTGAAGAAGATGGTGTGCGCGGTGCACGCCGTTACCTTGATCATCTAAAAATGGAATATGCCTTCTGGATGGACGGCGCAGAATCACTGATTCCGAATCAGGCCTATCGCCATGTGGTGCGGATGCCGGACGGCGCCCTGCTCAACCGTTATTGGGATGACCGCGACACGCCGCGCGATGAATCCTGGCTGGAAGATGTGGAAACCGCGAAACACTCCGGTCGCCCGCCTAACGAGGTGTATCGCGATTTACGCGCAGGGGCCGCTTCTGGCTGGGATTACTCATCACGCTGGCTACGTGACGCGGGTCGTCTGGCAAGCATTCGCACTACCCAATTCATCCCCATCGACCTTAATGCTTTCCTGTTTAAACTGGAGAGCGCCATTGCCAACATCTCGGCGCTGAAAGGTGAGAAAGAGACAGAAACGCTGTTCCGCCAGAAAGCCAGCGCCCGCCGCGATGCAGTTAACCGTTATCTCTGGGATGATGAAAACGGCATCTACCGCGATTACGACTGGCGGCGCGAGCAGTTAGCCCTCTTTTCCGCTGCCGCTATTGTGCCGTTATACGTGGGCATGGCGAATCACGAACAGGCAGACCGCCTGGCAAACGCCGTACGTAGCCGTTTACTGACGCCGGGAGGGATTCTGGCGAGCGAGTATGAAACCGGAGAACAGTGGGATAAACCCAACGGCTGGGCGCCATTGCAGTGGATGGCGATTCAGGGATTTAAAATGTACGGCGATGACTATCTGGGTGATGAAATCGCGCGTAGCTGGCTGAAGACAGTGAACCAGTTTTACCTGGAACACCACAAACTGATCGAGAAATACCATATTGCCGATGGCATTCCCCGTGAGGGCGGCGGGGGCGAATATCCGTTGCAGGATGGATTTGGCTGGACCAACGGTGTGGTACGGCGCCTGATAGGTTTGTACGGCGAACCGTAATAGTTTTACAGCCAGCCACGAACAACCTGCTGGCTATAAAATTACCCTCTTCAGGAGGCGATATTTAACATCATCGCCGCCTGAGTGCGGTTTTTCACTTCCAGGCGGCGGTAAAGCGACTCCAGATGCGCTTTAACCGTTCCGGTACTGATATTTAGCGCCCTGCCGATCTCTTTATTTGATTCACCTGCTGCCAGCATAGTTAAAATTTCCCGCTGGCGGGCACTTAGCGATTTGAGATCTTTTGTGTCTTTTTCCGGTGTAGTTCGCCAGTCTCCGGGCAGAAACATCATTCCCATTGCCGCGCTATTTACCGCCAATGCAAACGTCTCGACGGCTGAATCACGCGGTACAATTGCCATCACGTTAAAATGGATAACTTCCTGTAACCATCGTTTGCTGCAATCCGTCGCCGTTATCAACACTTTAACATCAGGAAATTGCACTACGGTTTTTTGCAGTAACCAGTAGCAAAACTCACCATCCTGATCGCCATCAAGCATGACTAAGGCTTCAGGGGAGCTTTCCAGTTTTTGCCACAGTTCATCTGCCTGATCGACGCCCTGAATACTCACTCCTGGAATACGCTGCTGTAAGCTGATTTTCATTCCGTGAATAAATATTGACTGCCTGTCAAACATGATTATATGCATTACTGAATCTCCACCTGGATACGTTAAAACTCTTAAGTAGGGGAAGGGTATTACCCGAGAGGCAAAATAAGAATTCGCCATTTGGCGGTAGCCATTCTACAGATATGCAATGTGGAAAATAGTTACCGATATAAATAGTTACAGCTGACAGCCTGAAATTACATGTCGAGGGCATTATTTAAAACATTTTTGAGGAAATCCTTATATCTTCGTCTGACAGGCATTCAAATAAACTGTGATTTTCGCGAGAGCTGGCTAAATACCTGACCGCAAAACGATTAAATTGCGCACGAAAAGCCAATACTGCATTTACTATTTTGCAGGAAATTGCTGAAAAGACAGTCTTTCAAGCGTTATTTTTCCTTTCCAGTGAAGCTTATCAGCCATTTCCTTCTAAAAAATACCGGTATTAATCATTACTACATTGTGAAACCTTGCATTAGATGCTAGAAAAAACAATAAATAATGCGCTATGCGCGTTACTGTTTCGCTGTGAACAACAATCGGTCAAAGAAATGGATAAAATTCACGCAATGCAGTTGTTCATTAAGGTCGCAGAGCTGGAAAGTTTTTCCCGTGCAGCGGATTTCTTTGCTTTGCCAAAGGGAAGTGTTTCGCGCCAGATACAGGCACTGGAACATCAGCTTGGCACCCAGTTGCTGCATCGCACTACGCGGCGAGTCAAACTTACCCCCGACGGCATGACCTATTACCAACGAGCGAAAGATGTGTTGAGTAATCTCAACGAACTGGACGGCCTGTTTCAGCAGGATACCACCAGCATCAGCGGCAAATTACGCGTCGATATCCCGCTCGGAATTGCGAAAACCCTGTTGCTGCCGCGCCTGCCAGAATTTCTTCATCAGTACCCAGGGATTGAACTGGAATTAAGTAGCAGTGACCGGGCGATTGATATTCTTCGGGATGGCTATGATTGCGTGATGCGCACGGGCTCGTTGCCCGACGAGGGTATTATTACCCGCCCCCTCGGCAAACTGACGATGGTCAACTGTGCCAGCCCGCACTATCTGACGCGTTTTGGTTATCCGCAAAGTGTGGACGATCTGACTTCGCACGCGGTGGTGCATTACACGCCGCATTTGGGCGCGCATCCATTAGGTTTTGAGGTTGCCACCAGTAATGGCGTCCAGTGGTTTAAGTCCGGCGGCATGTTGACGGTAAACAGTAGCGAAACCTATTTCGCCGCCGGCCTGGCGGGTCTGGGTATCATTCAAATCCCCCGCGTCGCCGTGCGCGAAGCCCTACGCGCCGGGCGGCTTATTGAAGTATTGCCCAACTACCGCGCCGAGCCGCTATCCATTTCTCTGGTTTATCCCCAGCGTCGGGAGCTTTCCCGCCGTGTAAATCTGTTTATGCAGTGGCTGGCTGGCGTAATCAAAGAGCACCTGGACTGACCGACTATACTTTTTAAGACAGACAACGAAAGAAGGACTAAAGAGCGGATGACGCAGGAAAACGAGATCAAACGTCCCACCCAGGATCTGGAGCACGAGCCGATTAAACATCTGGATAATAGCGATAAAGGCAGCAAAGTCAGTCAGGCGTTGGAAACCGTCACCACCACTGCCGGGAAAGTCCAACGTCAACCCATCATCGCGCACCTGATACGCGCGACAGAACGCTTCAATGATCGGCTGGGTAACCAGTTTGGCGCGGCAATCACTTATTTCTCGTTTTTATCGATGATCCCGATTTTGATGGTGTCGTTTGCCGCAGGGGGCTTTGTGCTGGCCTCCCATCCGATGCTGTTGCAGGATATCTTCGACAAAATTCTGCAAAACATCAGCGATCCGACGCTGGCGGCCACATTGAAAAATACCATCAACACCGCCGTTCAGCAGCGTACGACCGTAGGGCTTGTCGGCCTGGCGGTGGCGCTTTATTCCGGGATTAACTGGATGGGAAATTTGCGTGAAGCAATTCGCGCTCAATCGCGTGATGTTTGGGAACGTTCACCGCAAGATCAGGAGAAGTTTTGGGTTAAGTATCTGCGTGATTTTATTTCGCTGATTGGTTTATTGATTGCGCTGATTGTCACGCTTTCAATAACCTCGGTTGCCGGTTCGGCGCAGCAAATGATTATTAGCGCCCTGCACCTTAACAGTATTGAGTGGCTGAAACCGACGTGGCGGTTGATTGGCATGGCGATTTCTATCTTCGCCAACTATCTGCTTTTCTTCTGGATCTTCTGGCGTCTTCCGCGTCATCGCCCGCGTAAAAAGGCGCTGATTCGTGGAACATTCATCGCGGCTATTGGTTTTGAAGTAATTAAAATCGTGATGACGTATACCCTGCCGTCGTTGATGAAATCCCCCTCTGGCGCGGCATTTGGTTCCGTGCTGGGGCTGATGGCGTTTTTTTACTTCTTTGCCCGTCTGACGTTGTTTTGCGCGGCGTGGATTGCCACCGCCGAATACAAAGACGACCCGCGAATGCCGGGGAAAACGCAGCATTAAAATAGGTCGGATGCGGCGTAAACGTCTTATTCGACCTGGCTCCCCGTAGGCCGGATAAGATGCACCAGCATCGCATCCGGCTATAATGCGCACATAACTACCTGAAACTCTTCCCCTGGACCTCTTCAGCCATCTCTTCGGGAGCCAACAATTTCACACCAACTCATAAACCCAGCATATAAATCCAGTTGGTAACTTTTATTTAACCTGAAACCAGTTTTATCCACCATTTATGAAATTGTGTGAAGCATTTCATAGAAG
The DNA here is from genome assembly GCF_005781135.1 of Escherichia sp. E3659. Classification (NCBI taxonomy): domain Bacteria; kingdom Pseudomonadati; phylum Pseudomonadota; class Gammaproteobacteria; order Enterobacterales; family Enterobacteriaceae; genus Escherichia; species Escherichia sp. E3659. The sequence goes on from NZ_VATQ01000004.1 coordinate 5,642, forward strand.
AAAAATCACTCGTCTAAACATTATCCACTTTTTGCCTGGTTTTTAACCTTTTCCGCGATTTGTTACACATTGAAATATCACTTTTGCTGTGCGTAATATGGCTATTCGTTCGCCAAAAAATAAGAAAAGATTATGCAAGCAACAGCCACAACACTCGACAACGAGCAAGAATACAAGCCGATAAACTCACGTAATAAAGTCCTTGTCGCCTCCCTCATTGGCACGGCCATTGAGTTCTTCGACTTCTACATTTACGCCACTGCGGCCGTTATTGTATTCCCGCATATCTTCTTCCCGCAGGGCGATCCGGCGGCAGCGACGCTACAGTCGCTCGCCACCTTCGCCATCGCTTTCGTCGCACGCCCAATCGGTTCTGCCGTATTTGGTCATTTCGGCGATCGCGTTGGGCGTAAAGCGACGCTGGTCGCCTCGTTGCTAACGATGGGGATTTCAACAGTGGTGATTGGTCTGCTGCCGGGCTACGCCACGATTGGTATTTTCGCCCCGCTGCTGCTGGCACTGGCTCGATTTGGGCAGGGTCTGGGATTAGGCGGTGAATGGGGTGGCGCAGCGCTGCTGGCAACCGAGAACGCACCACCACGTAAACGTGCGTTGTACGGCTCTTTCCCACAGCTGGGCGCACCGATTGGCTTCTTCTTTGCTAACGGCACTTTTCTGCTGCTTTCCTGGCTGCTGACTGATGAGCAGTTTATGAGCTGGGGCTGGCGCGTGCCGTTTATCTTCTCGGCGGTGCTGGTCATTATCGGCCTGTATGTTCGCGTGTCGCTGCATGAGTCACCGGTGTTTGAGAAAGTCGCTAAAGCGAAAAAGCAGGTGAAGATCCCGCTGGGTACTCTGCTGACCAAACACGTACGCGTCACGGTGCTCGGTACCTTCATCATGCTGGCAACCTATACGCTGTTTTACATCATGACCGTCTACTCAATGACCTTCAGTACCGCCGCCGCGCCAATTGGGCTTGGCCTGCCGCGTAATGAAGTGCTGTGGATGCTGATGATGGCAGTTATTGGTTTTGGCGTGATGGTACCAGTAGCCGGATTGCTGGCCGATGCCTTTGGGCGGCGTAAAAGCATGGTGATCATCACGACGCTTATCATCCTGTTCGCGCTGTTCGCCTTTAATCCACTGCTCGGTTCTGGCAATCCGATTCTGGTTTTTGCTTTCCTGCTGCTGGGGTTAAGCCTGATGGGGCTGACCTTCGGGCCGATGGGCGCGCTGTTACCAGAGCTGTTCCCGACAGAAGTGCGTTACACCGGAGCATCATTCTCTTACAACGTATCGTCGATTCTCGGGGCTTCCGTTGCGCCGTATATCGCGGCCTGGTTACAAACTAACTATGGGTTAGGTGCGGTGGGGTTATATCTGGCGGCAATGGCTGGCTTGACGTTAATCGCCCTGCTGCTGACGCATGAGACGCGACATCAGTCGTTGTAATAAGAGTGAAAAGCCTGATGCGCTACGCTTATCTGGCCTGAATTTCCATACAATATATTGAATTCGCGTGGATTTGTAGGACGGATAAGGCGTTCACGCCGCATCCGGCATGAACAAAGCGCACTTTGCCAACAATCTAAATCTGTTTAATTGCCGGATGTCAGACATCCGGCAATTATCATCACTTCTTCATCTGCGACAAAATCGTCCGACACTGATTAGCCTCCCCTTCGGAAGGTGAGATCAGCGCCAGCAAGGCCGCAGCTGGCGTCACCAGCGTTGCCAGTGCCGCCGCAACGGCACCTCGGGCAATCAACGGCCCGGCTTTCACCCCAGCCTGCGGATTTTTAAACGTCCCACGCACATACAGTGGCGAACGCAGCGTGATAATCCGAATCCCTTTACTCTCCGGATCAATAGTCAAATCCAGCTGTTCCGAAGCAAAACTTGCCGTGCCGGTAACATTAATCAACGCGTTCTCAGTATCAAAAGCAAAAATCTGCGGACGCGCCACGCCGTTGGCAATATTCAGATTTGCTGCCGCGCAGTTCACCCGCACCTCATCATCACCGAAAATCGCACCGACAATGTAGTTACCGACATTCAGCCCGACAATCTCCATCAGGTTGCGGCTCACCAGCCCGTCATTCATCAACAGTTTCAGGTTACCGTTACTGTTCCCCAAAAGCGCCGCCACTGAGTTACCGCTACCGCGTAGTTCCGCATCACCGTTCATTTCCCCCAGCGTTTTTTGCATCAGTTCCACATCTGGCATCAGTTCTTTCAGTTTCAGTCGACGAGCCTGAATATCTGCCCGCCCTTGCATCGGCTTTTTATCGCCTTCCAGATGAATATTCGCCGCAATGCTGCCGCCCGCCATGCCAAATTTCAGCGGTTGCAGGCGTAGGTCAGCGTTTTTGAGGATGATATGGGTAGAAAGATCGCTAATCGGCAGGCTGCTGCCATGCTCAATACGACGGCCTTTGAAGCGAACATCGGCATCCATGACATCCCATTTATCGGTTTCGAAGCGGTCATACGGCAGCACTTTGCCCGCAGGCTGAACGCTTTTTTCGCCCTTCTTCTGTTCAGACCGTTTTGACTTTTCCGCTCCTTTACCGGAATCAACGCCAATTAACGGCCCTAAATCTGCCAGCCGCAATTGCCGCGACTCGACGTCACCTTCCAGTTTTGGCCGTGGCTTACCGGTGGTGTAGACCAGAGAACCGTGAATATCGCTATCGCCAATACGCCCGTTAAAGCCTCGATAATCAAAGACCGACGATTTTTCCGTGTCGATTTTCGCTACCAACCGACCATCGGTTTCAAACGGTGGGGTATCAGGCAGCAGAACGCCCGTCAGTTCATAGAGATCGCCCAGCGAATCGCCGGAAAATTTAAGCCGTAAATCGACGCCGCCCATTTTCATTGGGTCATTCACTACACCATCAAAAGCAACACGGGTGTTACCAGAGCGGAAATCAGCCTGTACCGGAAACGGCGTCCCTTCGCCACGCAGCGCCAGCATACCGCCGATTTTTCCCGTGCCAGTGAGCGGTTCGCCGTTATAACGTCCCTGCGCCTTCAGGCCAAAAACGTAATCGCCCACCTTTTCTTTCTCGTTCTTACCTTTCGATCCGCTGACTTCACTGAACGGCAACGGCTTGCCTAATGGATCGACAAAAATTTCCAGATCCGCTTTGCTGACTTTGTCATCAATGGCGATCCGCCCTTGATCGAACAGAATATTATCCAGCCGAAACGACCACGCCGACGGCTTTGCATCCGCGTCTTTGTTGTCATCGCTGGCGAGATTAAACGTCCAGTTGTTGTTCTTTTCTGAGAGGCGAATCAGGCGTGCGTCGGGCTTTTCCAGTTTGATCCACGGTAACCAGACCGTTTTGGTCAGCAGCGCCAGAGGGGCCAGCGTTGCTTCTACCCGTGGCAGATGCACCATTGTGACTTCGGGAATGTCTGGCGGGTTGCCGAGAATGATGTCTTCCGCGTGTACATGGGGCCACGGCACCCAGCTGCGCCAGCCGGTTTCCTGTTTTTGCCGCTCCCATACCACGCCCAGATCGCCACGAATAGCGAACGGGCGATTCAACTCCGCAGAGACTTTCTGGTTGATGGTCGGTTTGAGTCGATTCCAGTCAAAAGTCGCAATCAAAATGATCGCCACGACGAGCAACAACAAGAAAGCCCCTGAAATCGAAGCGGTTATTTTGCCTGCCTTGCTCATAGTTCGCTTCCTCATATTCTTCCTGGGCCAGTCCTAAAGATAGTCCAGCCAGGCGGAAAATGAGGCGGCTACACCACCAGAGCCACCGTATCCAGCGTTTCTATCGGTGCCGGACGCGAAAGAAACCAGCCTTGTGCGGCGAATGCGGGCGAGTTCTGTACATCGCGCCACTCTTCCGGCGTTTCCACGCCCTCGACAATCACCCCGCGACAATAGCGATTCATTAGATGTAAAAGCTGCGAAAAGAGCGTGCGGCCTTCCGGCGACTGGCGCAGCATCACAAACAGTTCGCGAGCGATTTTAATGTAGTCATAACGGACTTCACTTAGCGCGGAGAAATTTGCCATCCCGGTGCCAAAATCATCAAGCCATAGCGGGCCAAATTCACACATCGAGGCAAAGGTTGAATCTTTTGGCAGGCGGATATGTTCTACCAGTTCAAAACGCAGCCAGGGAAGGCGGTCAATCTGACGCAAAATTTCCGGCTGCTGACGTAGGGCGAGAAGTGTCGGACCATCGATATTAACCGATGCCAGCAGCCCATGCTCAACAAAGAACACGGCTTTTTGCGCCAGTAAATCAATCTGTTCTTTCACCACATCCATACGATGTCTGATGGTGATTTCAGCAAAATAACGATCCGGCGGCAGTCGTTGCGAAGGATCCTCGGGATGAGTAACGACCGTTAATAGCTCTACGGCCATCAACCGACCGGATGTCTGGTAAATCGGTTGCCAGGTGTAAGCACGTTCACACTGCAACCAAAAGCGTCGTTCCTGCAAGCTTTCGATACTTGCTTCAGGATGGCTTATTCGCTGAATAACCTGCCTTATCATCGAAGATGTCCTGTGTTTAAAAGTGATGCTGCCCGGACTCGACAAATGTTATCGGCGCGCAACGTCAGAACTTTACCGCCCGAAGCGGCTAAATTTGCCCGTCCTGCGGCGAAATCTTCCAGGAATACGTTCTGGCTCAAAAAAATAATGGAACAGTGTTTTAATATAGTTGACCAACAAACCACCACAGCGCAAACTAACGCTAATTTTTTTACAGATCAGGTTCACGACTATGTCCAAAAAGATTGCCGTGATTGGCGAATGCATGATTGAGCTTTCCGAGAAAGGCGCAGACGTTAAGCGCGGTTTCGGCGGCGATACCCTGAACACCTCCGTCTACATCGCCCGTCAGGTCGATCCTGCGGCATTAACCGTTCATTACGTGACGGCGCTGGGAACGGACAGTTTTAGTCAGCAGATGTTGGACGCCTGGCACGGCGAGAACGTTGATACTTCCCTGACCCAACGGATGGAAAACCGCCTGCCGGGACTTTACTACATTGAAACCGATGACACTGGCGAACGTACGTTCTACTACTGGCGTAACGAAGCCGCGGCAAAATTCTGGCTGGAGAGCGAGCAGTCAGCGGCGATTTGCGCAGAGCTGGCGAAATTCGATTATCTCTACCTTAGCGGGATTAGCCTGGCGATTTTAAGCCCAACCAGCCGCGAGAAGCTGCTTGCTCTGCTGCGCGAATGCCGCGCCAACGGCGGAAAAGTGATTTTCGACAATAACTACCGTCCGCGCCTGTGGGCCAGTAAAGAAGAAACGCAGCAGGTGTATCAGCAAATGCTGGAATGCACGGATATCGCCTTCCTGACGCTGGACGACGAAGACGCGCTGTGGGGTCAACAACCGGTGGAAGACGTCATTGCGCGCACCCATAAAGCAGGCGTGAAAGAAGTGGTGGTGAAACGCGGGGCGGATTCTTGCCTGGTGTCCATTGCTGGTGAAGGGTTAGTGGATGTTCCGGCGGTGAAATTGCCGAAAGAAAAAGTGATCGATACCACCGCAGCTGGCGACTCTTTCAGCGCCGGTTATCTGGCGGTACGTCTGACAGGCGGTAGTGCGGAAGATGCCGCGAAACGTGGGCATTTAACTGCAAGTACCGTTATTCAGTATCGCGGCGCGATTATCCCGCGTGAGGCGATGCCAGAATAATGGTTTTTGACGGAGAACGGGTAGATATTCGTTCTCCGTTAATAGTTACAACGGTACACTATCAGCCTATTGATAATCGTAATGCCGTAACAATATGACATCTTGCAAAAGGATTTTTGCAGCTTCACTTCTTCTGCTCTGCCTGGGCTACGGGCTGCATATTTTATTTACCCCTTCACAATCGCTCCGCTTTGATCAGCAAGTCTATATCTGGCAACGCGTCTGGACGGCAGAACATCCCGAGGCACTCAAACGAAGTCGCCCGCTTTTCTCTACACTACGCATACTCGGGATGCAATTTCACCCGCAAGAAGGCACCCGACACTTTACGGTTAATACTTCACTTATTAAGCAAGATGGTCGCCCGGTCTGGCTGGTCGCGCGACTCGATGGCCAGCTTACACGGTTTAATAACCAGCAAGTTATCCAGCATATTCAACAGACCCTACGTGAGTGGCAAAAGGCAGGTATTACGCTGGCAGGGGTGGAAATTGATTATGACGCGCCAACAGCAAAATTGCCGGAATATCTGACACTACTTAGTGCGTTACATCAGGTACTTCCTACAAATATAAAACTTAGCGTTACCGCCCTGCCCACCTGGCTTGATTCACCACATCTCGCCCGATTATTGCGCATTGCAGACACTTCGGTTTTGCAGGTACATAACGTGCTATCGCCCGAAAAAGGCCTGTTAGATGCCAGTCTGGCGCAGCGTTGGGTAAAGCAATATGCCAGACAAACCACGCATCCTTTTTTCATCGCATTACCCGCTTACGGCTCCGCGCTCACCAGTGATAATCGCGTCGAGAGTGAAGCTCCGTTATACGTTGCCGAAGGGATGCGTGAATTAAGTGTGTCGCCGCAAACCATTGCCGATTTCATTCAATATTTAGAACAGCACCCACCGCGTGGATTACAGGGGTTGGTATGGTTTCGGCTGCCGCTAGCAGGCGATCGCCGCGCCTGGTCACTGACAACGCTGGAAGCCGTGATTCAACATCACCCGCTAACCCCACGCTGGTCGTTAATTATTGCTCAACATGCAGACGAACAGCTTTTTGATCTGGCTATTAAAAACAGCGGCGAAATTGATGCGCCGTTGCCGAAAAAAATAATTCTACCCAATGCAGATTGTCTATTCGCTGATGGAGCCAGCCACTATCAGGTGCAACCTGGCTCATCCAGCCTGAATTTTGCACGAGTAAGCGCCAGGCAGCTGCGAGCCGGAGAAAGCAGTCCGCTGGGATGGGCGCGCTGCAATCAAAAACTACAAGGAGAGTTCAATGTTATCCCCTAAAATATCGCGGCTTTCCGTTGTTATATTTCTCTCACTAATTAGCGCCAACGTTAATGCCTGTGGACCATTTATTCCTAACCATCTGTTAACCGACCGTAATAGCGCACTGCTGGAAATGCCAAATGGCAGTTTTGTCTTTGAAGTACAACAGTTGGCTAAACGCGATCCTGATTTACCAATATGGCATGAAAATACGCCCGATGAAGCACCGCAGACAAATACAGATGATGATGTTGAGCCTCCTGTACAAAATCGGTCACTGGAAATCGCGCAAAAATTGCAGAAACCATTATCTGATGCGCAGAGGCTTTATTATTCAGGAGCTAAGGATTTTCATCAGGGAAAATACGATAGCCCTTACTTTCGGCAATTATTAGCCTTGCCGAAAACAGAACAAGGGGAATGGCGTCTTGCTGCGCTATATAGTCTGGCAAGGGGGGGATTTGATGCCACTGACGACGATCTCGATCTTATAATCAATAAAGGCGGATTTAATCAGGTACTTGCTGAGCAGGCCATACAGCGTTATCAGCAAATCATTGAAGAAGTCCGTAATGGCGCAGCCGATCCTGAGCAGCTCTCTCTCGCCAGTCTCGGTCAGATTGGGCATTATTATCTGAGCAAAGGTGATGTAGCTGCAGCAGTAAAAATTTATGCCCGACAAGCGGCCCAGGGGTCGCCCACCGGGAAAACTTCGCTGCGGATGATTTCGCTGTATATTACCAGGGAGAAAAATTTACCACTGCTGGAGTCGGTTATTGATGATCCGCTGGTACAGCAACTGGTAATCGCAGAGCTCTTTATTCGTCAAGACTGGGGATATGACAGCGAAGCCTGTACTAAAGACCTTGTAGATTATACCTGTCCGACACATCGCGACCGTTTAATTAAGTTGCTAAGTCAACACAGAATGAAAGGATTTAGTTATAGCGATCGATTGGCAGCGCTGGCGTATCGGGCAGGAAATTATTCGTTAGCACAAATGCTGTTGCAGGATGCACCAGAAAGTGGCTTAAGCGAATGGTTAAAAGCAAAACTGGCATTACGAGCCGGAGATATTCCACTGGCAACGCGTCACTATGCTCGCGCAGCCCCGCAGTTCCCTACCGATGAAGTCTGGGGAAGTATGGACCCGGAAAGTCCTTATTATCATGGAGATAAAGTTACTATCCCATCTTGTCGTATTGCCAGTGAACAGGCGATTTTGGCATTAAAACGCGATGATTATCTTCAGGCCACCGTATTGTTTTACCAGGCTAAAGATCTCTATTGGGCCGATTTAGCCTGGGTTGCAGAAAATGTTTTAACCTTGCCGGAGTTACAGGCGTTTGTTGAAAATAACGTACCGGCACCTCAGCGCCCTTTAAAACCTGTAGATTTAAACAATAGCAGTTATGGTTATTATATTTCGCCTGATATCATTCCAACGGATGTTAAATTACGTACACTATTAGGGAGACGATTAATACGTCATGGTCAATATCAGCAGGCCATCAATTGGTTTGATATTCCCGAGTATCGCCAGGCCGCACAAAAACTGGCTGATTTAATGGCGATAGCGAAAAATAAAAACATCCCTGATAAGCAACGCGCTCAAGCGCAATATGAAGCTGCGCGGCTTTTGCGTTTCAGTGGTATCGAATTGGTGGCTTATGAAATGTATCCCGATTATGCCATTACCAGTGGGCAGTATTCGTCCCCCTATGAATACAGCAATAACGATCAGTGGATAAGTCGTAAAGAAAAAAAACGTATTCGCCACGCAATCCCCACAGCTGATGATCACTTTTTGCATTACCGCTGGCAGGCTGCGGAATGGGCCGGACAATCTGCCGATTTACTTCACCCCAAAACCCAGACATGGGCCGCCGTGTTATGCCATGCTGCAAGTTGGGTCAGATATCTTGATCCAGAAACCGGTGCATTAATTTATCAACGCTACGTGAAAAACGGTAAAGCTTTTGACTGGGCTGCGCATTTTGGTCGTGATTGTCCAGAACCAGTGTTTAAGAAGGATCTGAAGAAATAACCTTACAGGGATGAGAAAGGCCCTCCTTACGGACTGGCGAAAACTGCTGACGCATATCATTCAGACTACGTTATTCATTACCGTTAATCCCGGCAGCGCAGAAGAAACGCTGCCGGGTTATTTATTACTGTGCGGGTGGAATATCCGTCACTTCAGGATGGACGTCATCCGTGGCAACAGATGTGGTCGCAGCCGCAGTCGATGGGGCCATGATTTGATCCCAGGCCGCCTGCAACGCTTTCATGTTAAATTCCGGCTCGCCTTTCGGCTGCAACAGAATTAACGCCATATCGTTCGACAACTGCTGACGCAGATCCTGATTTAACATCTCCACCGTCAGGCTGTTAAGGAAATCCTGGCGCAGTTTCTGATATTGCTCCGGTGCGATATCGACAACCTGATTTTGCAACGAACGCATCCGCTGGCCCATCAGAATATCGGTATCAGCTCGTGCATAGGCGGCAAACAATTTCTGCAGCTCCAGTTTCTTTTGCGCAACCAGAGCGTTGAACTCTTCTTCCGGCAGACCTTTGTCACGAACTTTCGCCAGCTCACGCGCCACCAGATTAAGGTTGCTGTTCAGCTTGTCGTTTGGTGACTCGATGTTGATGGCACACTGCGCACGCAGATACAGCACACGGCAATCAAATCCAAGACCGATGTCTTTGCTGTTACTGGCGCTTAATGCTTGCTGAACGTGCCAGAACAGCGCCTCACGGGCCAGGTCCGCACGCCAGTAGCGCAGCAGTGCGGCTGATTCACGAATCGGCTGCCACGGCGTATCCCACATGATGGATAACCGGTCCTGACGTACCGCATCGGTCATAATACTCACCGCTTCCGCACGCAGAGGAGAAAGCGTCGGCACCGGAGCCGGTGTTTCACGTTTGCCTTTCAGTTCGCCAAACGTTTTGTTGATTTGGTCTACAACCGAGCGCGCATCAACGTTCCCCACCACCAGCAGCGTCATTGCATCCGGGGTGTACCATTTCTGGTAGAAGTCTTTAATCTTTTCTGCTTCAACGGGTTGTTTCAGCGGATCGGCAGGATCGTGACCTAACAAGGTTGATCCTTTCAGACGATAGCGCCACCAGCCTTCTTTGGTGTCGGCAGGCCAGGTTGCCACCATGTCCTGACTTTGCAGCGCATGGTTGATGGTTTCTGGCGTGATAGTCAGTTTGCCACTGGCATTTGCCAGATAAGAGAGCGCCTCTTTCAGCAAGTCGTTGCGGTTATTTGGCAGACTAAGATTAAACAGCGTGGTGTCGTAAGAGACGATCACCGGCGGCATCGGGCGCTTAGGGTCGATCCCCTGTTGCCACAGTGAACGTGCCTGTGCCGCTTCAAGGCCACCGCTTTGCGTCAGCGCGATGCGGGGAATGGCATGACTATAACCGCTCTGTTGGGTACTTTCGGCGAGCGAACCGGTATTAACCAGCAGGCGAATTTCAACACGATCGCTGGGACGCTGGGGCGTGGTCAGCACTTGCCACTGTAAACCGTTGGAGAGCGTCCCCTGTTGCCATGCTGGATCAGGCTGGAGCGCATCTGCCTGCACATAGCCAGCAGTGGCCATCATCAGCAAACCGCCCGCTAAAAGTCGAATTTTTGTGCCCTGCATGTGAACCCCTGATCAACTATCCTGGTAATAAAAAACTGCCCGTTGTCGGTCAGTCTAAATGACATTAAAAACACTTCGTGTTAGACCGCAAGAATATGAAAATGTCACGGAAGAAGTGAAATAAACCTGAACTCACCCAGGTGGTAAGTTCAGGCACAGGGGGCAATTATGCGCAAACACCCGCACTCGGGGAAGGGAGTGCGGGCATAAGTGGTGAGATTAAGAGGATAATTCGTGCGTTTTGCCTTCCGGCGCACGATTATTCAGCACATCGTCCAGTTTTTTGTGGTCCAGTTCTTTAACCCACTTAGCGACCACGATGGTTGCTACACCGTTACCGACCAGGTTAGTCAGCGCACGAGCTTCCGACATGAAGCGGTCAATACCGAGGATCAGCGCTAGCCCCGCCACCGGCAAATGGCCTACGGCTGAAAGCGTCGCCGCCAGCACGATAAAGCCACTGCCCGTTACCCCTGCCGCCCCTTTAGAAGAAAGCAGCAACACGATTAACAGCGTGATTTGGTGGACGATATCCATCTGACTGTTAGTGGCCTGGGCGATAAATACCGCCGCCATCGTCAGGTATATCGATGTGCCATCAAGGTTAAACGAGTAGCCTGTCGGGATGACCAACCCCACCACCGATTTCCGGCAGCCGAGTTTTTCCATCTTGTCGAGCATACGTGGCAGCGCCGATTCGGAAGACGATGTTCCCAACACAATCAGCAGTTCTTCACGAATGTAGCGGATAAATTTGAAGATACTGAAACCGGTCGCTTTAGCGATTGAACCCAGTACCAGCACCACAAACAGGATACAGGTGATGTAGAAGCAGATAATCAGCTGTCCCAGCTGCACCAGTGTTCCGACGCCGTATTTACCGATGGTAAATGCCATCGCCCCGAACGCCCCAATCGGTGCCAGGCGCATGATCATATTGATGATGCCGAAGATGACCTGCGAGAAACTTTCGATAACGTTAAAAATCAGCTGGCCTTTGCTGCCCAGACGATGCAGCGCAAAACCAAACAGTACGGCAAACAGCAGCACCTGCAGGATGTTACCGCTGGCAAACGCGCCAATGACGCTCGCCGGGATGACATCCATAATGAAGGCGACAATGCCCTGGTCTTTCGCCTGCGCGGCGTAAACGGCTACCGCTTTCGCATCCAGACTCGCCGGATCGACGTTCATTCCAGCACCTGGCTGGACAACGTTAACGATAATAAGACCAATAATCAGCGCGATGGTACTGACTATCTCAAAGTAAAGCAGTGCGACTGCGCCGGTACGACCGACCGCCTTCATGCTTTCCATGCCCGCAATGCCAGTGACGACGGTACAAAAGATGACGGGAGCGATGATCATCTTAATGAGCTTAACGAATCCGTCGCCAAGCGGTTTCATTTGCTCGCCTATTTCAGGGTAGAAATGGCCAAGGAGAATACCAATGGCTATCGCTGTCAGGACCTGAAAGTAAAGGCTTTTAAACAGAGAGGTTTTCATAGGGTGTCCTTTAGTAAAACCACAGGTCTTGTAAGGTTATGGGGTACCTGCGGCCTTAAAATAACACCCAGACAACATCACAGAAATGTACCTGGATCATAATTGAAACAAAAAGGTTAAAAAGTTTGAGCTGGCTCGCACAAACCAGCACTTTTTAAAGTTTTGTAATCAGTTTGGGGTAGCTATTTTTCTTCCAGGTAACTTTCTTCGAAGATTTCAATGGGAAGTGGACGTGCAAAAAGGAAGCCCTGGGCAATTCCAACGCCCGCCTTTGCCAACCAGTCACGTTGTGCTTCTGTCTCTACGCCTTCAGCAATGATTTGCAGATTCAGGCTTTTCGCCAACATGATAATCGCGGCAATCATGCTGCTATCTTCCGGCAAACCATCAATGAACATTTTGTCGATTTTCAAAACGTCCACCGGGAGAGATTTCATATGCTGCAACTGACGCAACCCTGAATAGCCCATACCGAAATCATCCAGCGCCACCTGTACTCCGGCGCTGCGCAGCGGACGAAGGATTGCCACCGCCGCGTGAGGGTCATCAATACGTCGGCTTTCTGTCACTTCCAGAATCAGCGTTCCTGGCTGAACACGATAGCGTGTTAGCAGTTCCAGCATATCCGCCACCATATTCGGGTGCATCAGTTGCAGAGCTGAGATGTTCACCGATAATGGCAGCATAATGCCGCGCTCCTGCCAGGCGGCAAGCAGTCGGCATGACTCTTCCAGCACCCAGTGACCGACGGTAACCATCAGTCCACAAGACTCAATACGATCAATTAACCCATCCGGTAGGTCCCAACTCCCATCCGGTTGCTGGATACGCAATAACACTTCCGCGCTGACTAATTTACCGCTGGTCATCTCAACTTGTGGTTGTAACCAAATCGCAAACTGATGATTTTCAAGAGCATTAAGGATATCGCTCTCTTCCGTCAGCCGCTGTTGAGCGGCTTCCATCTGCTGCGGATCATAGAACTGAATCTGATTCTTCCCTTTATGACGAGCAGTAAACGCCGCAGAAATAGCACGACCATAAAGTTGTTCGGCGGTGATATCGCCATAGAACATCGCCACGCCGATGTTACAGTGTGGGCGCAGTTGAATGCGATCAATCGGCAAAGGCTCGCGCATGATAGTGAGTACTTGCTGACCTAACGTAATAGCGTGCCACGGCTCCTGCACACCGTTGGCGATAACAGCGAAGTCATAGCCACTGACCTGCGCGAGAACCATGCGCGGCGACAGCACCGACTTGAGTTTTTCCACCAGCGTCAGCAGCAGGATTTCCCGCTGCGCCTCTTTCAGCACACCGGCGGTGTCGCGCAGGGTTTCGCAGGTGATAATCATCAGCGCAGTCGTCTGTTTACGCGTCACCACCTGTTCCAGCATCTCCATCAGCAGGGCTTTGTTTGGCAAGTCCGACACCGGGAAGCGCATCGCGTTTTCGATCTGCTCTTCATAATGGCGCTGCAACAGTTGCTGGTTAAGGTTATAACTGCGCACCAGCATGCCTATTTCATCGTCCTGATGCAGACGCGGCAGCGCCAGCTGATGGCCGATAATCTCTTGCGGTGGAATGGCGTTCAGCTCACGAGCAATATTGCGTAAAGGATGTAATATCAGTCGGTTAATACACCAGCTAATCGCCACTGTCAGGATGAGCGATAAAAGTAAGTAAATGGTCACTAACGTGGAGAGCGTACTCATCACGAACTTATACATGCGGAAGGAATCCGCCTGTAACACCAGATAGGCAATCGGTTGTGGGTTTGCCGGGCGCTCCAGCGAGTAGACGCCCAGCGAGATTTGCACCGGTAGTTCGAGCAGTCGGGTAACCATTACCGGCACCGGGCGTTCGGGAATAAAACTTTTACGCAGCGCCTGGAACTGGTTAGGCAGCACCACATCTGCGCGGCTGACCACGCCCGCAGGTTTGATGCTGGAGAGAATGGCCTCCGCCTGGGGAATATCCCCTTTGAGGATGGCTGAGGACAAGGGTTCGCGGACAGAACGAGCAATGCTTTCCAGTTGCGTAGCCGTGTTATAGCGATTCTGCTGTACCAGGTGGAACAACAAAACGGTGCAAAAAACAAAGACAAACACCAGGACAACGGCCGCCACCATTGCCATCTGCTTGATTGTTAACGAACGACTAACGCGCAAATTATCTCTCCCCCGGAAATCCCAGACTGCCGCCCGAGTATACCCGATCGCAGCGGCATTAAGAGAGGCGCTATCTGAAAACTTACCAGTCGGCGTAAGGTATCAGCGGCTGTGGCGGTAAATCCATATCGCCCTGCCATCCGGCGGCAGAATACCGTACGTAGAGCAGGAAATGGCTTGGCGCATAATCTTTCGCCTGTTGGATATCAATCGCCGTGCCGACAAACCAGTTGGATGTGACGCGTCGTTCAAGTAACGCTCGCGCCGTATAGCCAAAGCCCTGGCTGCTACCGCCACCATTGGTCTGGTCAGCGGCGTCGTCTTTCCAGTCATTCGGAATCAGGTTCATCAGCGGATAACGCGGCATGGTTTTAGTGCGCGAGTGCGACCATGAGCCAGACGCGCCCAGCTCCCATGACCAGTTTTCCGTGCGCTCACGCCACATCACCGGTACGGCAAACGACAGATACTCCTGCGGGCTGTAGTAGCCGCCCTGCCCAAGTGAGTACCCACTCAGGTCTTTGTCGTAATGCCAGATCATGTTGTTCAGGCCGATAGTGACGCGACGATTATTCTGGTTGATGACTTTATAGTAATAGCCCGTCATCCAGCGCACGCGCCAGTTATCTTCGACATTTTTGCCGGTTAACTGGTCACCGCTAAGTGATGCCCAGACGCCGTTTGCCTCGCCTTTATCATAGCTCAGACTTAACCCCACACCATCGGCACGTACGCCGCCCCATTTTTTCCCGGTATTGCTCGGAGAGTCTTTCTGTCCGCCGAAGGCAAGTAATGAACTGGAAATAGGTCGGCGATGGGCGTTAACGGTGTAGCCAAGAGGACCGATATCGTCGCTGTAACTGACGCCGCCGACCACGTCCACGACATTGAAGCCCATCGGCGTGGTGCCGATATCCCAACTCCAGACGTCATTTCGCCAGCCGACTGCCACGCTTGCGCCAGAATCCGACTGGCTGCGATTACCACTACAGTCCTGCAACGTACAGGTACCCCAGTTGTTATCCCATTTGCCCTCAGCATCGGCGGAGAAACTGCCGACATTCATATTGACGAAATCGCTGCGGAAGAACATTCGTCCGTCCGCATATGGCGCATCTACCTGCAACATGGTGGTGTGCGCTTTCAGATCGGAGTATCCGCCAGTGCCGCTCGATCCCCAGTAGTCGTGCTCCAGGGTGACGTTAAGATCCTGCTGACGATAGAGGTCCGCCGCATCGCTACGTACGCCGCGTTTCAGCCAGTCATCTTTCTCGTCGTTGCGGGTCAGTCGGGTAAAGGTGTCGTTATCCTGCGGACGCGTCGTGGTCACACCGGATGCGACCATCGCGTCTTTGTAGGTTTCCAGCGCCTGCTTTGGATCGCCCGCCTGTGCTTCAAACTTCGCACCATCGCGCAGTACCATCGCGCTTTCCATCGACGGCGGCTGAGATTTTGCCTGCGGGATCAGCTTGTTAAATGTCTGCTGCGCCGCTGCGGTATCGCCAAGCTGCGCCTGCGCCAGCGCCACGCGCCGCTGAGTGTTCAGAGAGGCGTTATCGGTGGCGGGCAGTTTCGCCAGCTGGCTACGTGCCGCCGCGTTGTCACCGGCAGCGATATCCACTTCCGTCAGACCAAGAATGGCGTCGGCGTTAGTTGGCTCGCGCGTCAGGACGTTCTGATAAGCTGCGCGGGCGGCGGTGTAATCGCGCCGTTGCTGCGCCCAGTCGGCCAGGGTGAGATCAATGCGTGTGGAAGGTGGTTGCTGACGCAGCATCGCTTCCGCTTCGGCTTCTTTGCCGCTTTCACGCAGGCGATTGGCTGTTTCCAGCACCTGATCGCTTTGCAGCCGGTTCACCAGTTCATGAATATTGCTGTTCCACTGCGCGCGCGGCAGGCTGTTGATATGCGCCAGTGCCGCCCGGTCCTGATCATGACCGGAGAGATACAGCCCGTAGGCGTAAACCTGCTCCGGGTCGTTCGGCTTCTGCTGCGCCAGATTGCGCATCAGAGTATCAGCCTGGCTGCGTTGTCCGGCCTGCCAGAGATCCTGCGAAAGTCGGTAAGTAATCCACACACTGCCGGGGTCCAGCGCCAGTCGCTGGCGCTGAAGTGCTGCTGCCTGCGCCCATTTGCCCTGTTTTTCCAGCGCTTCGGCCTGCTGTGACAAACGGTCGTTTTGCAGACTACGTTCAATATCGTCAACGCTGCGCCGCTGGCTGGCAGAGAGCGAGGCAATAAATGCTTCAGCCTTTTCTGGCGATTGCTGGCGATAAAGATTCGCCAGACCGCGCACGGCGTTGGTGTTGCCGCTGTCCATCCGCAGCGTCTGCTGATAATAACGTTCAGCTGCGGGGTAATCTTTGCGCGCCATCGCCACATCACCCAGCCCCAGCACCGCATAGCTGTCAGTATTATCTACATTGCGCGCCTGCTGGAATAACCGTTCCGCCTGATCAGGATTGTTTGCTTTAAGCGCGGCATCGCCCTGCTGGATCGCCAGCCAGTAGCGGTTTACTTTCAGCAGGCTGTTCCATTTGTCGTTGTTGCTACTGTGCGGGTCCAGCGCGAGGGCTTTCTCCAGATTCACCACCGCATTGGCGCGATCGCCTTTCTGAGAATACGCCTGGCCCAGCGCCCCCAGCGCTTCACTGTCTTTCGGGTTAGCACGCACCGCCAGTTGCAACTCAGGGATAGCTTTACCCGCCATGCCTGAATCCACCGCCGCTAAACCTTGCGCACGAGCGCGGAAAGCAGGATCGGCCAGTTGTTTTTGTTGTTCTGCCAGTTGCGATTGTGCAGCAGCCACGTTGTCGCCATCGCTAAATATTGAGAGATATTTTTTCAGCGCCTGCACGCTGGCATCGCTGACAGGCATGTCTTTAATCTGCCCGTACCAGATTTTAGAAGCACCATCACGACCGGCGTTAGATTTCGCCATCTGCTCCAGCACCGCAAAACCTTCGTCACGGCGATCGCTGCTAAACAGCAATAGCGCCAGATTGTTTTGCAGGCCCGTGTTGCCCGGCGTATCCGCATTGATGCGTTTTAGCTGATTAATCGCTTCGCCACGGCGAGCCGGAATTTTCGCCACAGTACTCCAGTACTCGACGGCAATATCACCTTCCGGCGGCGCCCCATTGAACAGTTTGTTGTAACCCGCCACGGCTTCTTCCGCATGCCCGGTGGTGGCCTGCAATCGTGCCTGTTGCAGTGCCTGGCGACCATCCGGCGTGGAAAGTAACATCGTCGTCCGCGACGATTTGTAAGCGTTTGAACTCGGCGCTAATTGCGACAATCGGTCGAGTTGTTTTTGCGCCCCATCAACATCACCCTGCCGTAACAGAGAGCGAAAACGGGCAGCAACGACGTCCGGGTTATTCGGATCAATAAGCTCCAGACGATACAGCGACTGCTGCACCAGGTCTTCGCGGTGAGTCGCTTCGCCAACTCGTACCTGCTCCAGTAACTGTTGCTGGGCGGTTGGCGCCGCCTCGACCATCGGCATCACAGCCAGACCGAGGGAAAGTGTGAGGATGTTTAGTGTGAATTTGCGCATTCCTGGCCCCAGTCAGGCAATAACTCACCTTTTGTCGAGAAGCGGAAACGGTGTTGATCCCAGCCTTGTCCGAACAGGGTCAGCACATAATTGTAATAGGCATCGCTGCCAGGAAAGTTATCTGCCACACGCTGGCGCTGTACAGCCTGCGCGTCACGGTCCTGAAGAAACGGCAACATAGCCGCAGAAAAACCTACCGGCCCTTGCCCCTGCGCTTTACCCGTAGCGACATCAACTTTCTCCGGCGGATAGCCGTTCTTCTCAGTAAATGTCGCCATCGGTTTAAAACGCGCTAACAGCCGTGCTTTTTGCGGATCAGTATCTGGCATCATGCCGACCCACATATAAACGCGAATGGCGTCATAGCTGCTGATCAGCGTTTTTTCAGCTTTCAGCTGCCAGCCTTTATCTTTTTCATAACGTACCCAGTCAGGCGAAAAACCTTTCGGTGCAGTTTCCAGCAGCAAACGTTGATTCGTTTCGCGCAACGTAGTCCAGGGCGCGCCAAAGCGGGTGAAATACTGTGCCAGCGTCGGTGGTAGATAACTCGGGTTCAGACGCCAGGAGTTATTCTCGGCAAAGCCGACTTTTCCCGGTAACAGCATCGAACCCAGCCCCGGCACCGTCACCACTTCCTCTTGCGCAATGCGTTTTAACAATGCGCTGCCGATGTCGGTATAACGTTGCTCTTTCCACAATCGCCCCGCCTCAAGCAACGACCAGGCCATCCAGATATCACCATCAGAGGCCGAATTGCTGTCCAGCACTTCCCACTTACTGTTCTCTTTTTTGCCCCACAGCCAGGCAGGCAAATGTTCGTTTAAGGCCCCCTGAGCAAGATTGTTCTGGGTCCAGTCAAGTAGGTTGTCAAATGTCGCACGATCATTAGCCGCCAGGGCAAAGAACATGCCGTAGCTTTGCCCTTCAGAGGTGGTAATTTTGCGTGCGTCACTGGGGTCAATGACGCGCCCTTCCTGACTGATGTAATCCTTTTTGAACTGCTCCCAGGCAGGCCAGTTGCAAGCTGCCTGAACACTGAAGGCAGCCAACAGCAGCATCGTCACGATCCCACTACGCAAAACTTTCATCATCGATTACTCATTATCCGGATTAAGACGACGACGGCTGATGATGCGCAGCAGACGCCACAGTACCCAGGCCAGCAGCACCACGCTGATTGCCGCCAGTATCGCCAGCAGAATCGGATGGTTCGCCAGTGCGTACCATAAACGTTCAAACCACGGCAGATGACCGACGTAATAGACGTCGCCAACGCGCAGGCTGTTAACACCGGACTCGCGAATCACCGCTACGGAACCAAACATAGTGGCGCGTTTACCGCTGTCGTTCACCGCATCGTTAAGCATCTCGTAACCGCGTGGACTATCCGCCAGTAACGCAATCACGCTGCGCTGGTCGTTATACGGTGACTGGAAGCCAATCACCGCCGCCATCGCACCAGAAGAGGTCAGTGTGGACTGAGTTTCTGCTGCGCGGTCGTTTTCGTCTGGCACAATGCCGGGGAACGGAGTCTGGCGCATCGGCGTTTTCACCCAACTTTCGGTAGCCTGCACCAGCATATCGATCTGCTTATCGTCTTTTAATTTGTCCGGGATACCACCGATGATCATGATGTCGGCATCTTTGCCCTGAATGGCGCTGCCATCATCGGTCACCGTCAGATTAATCGCCGGGAAGCCCGTCTGTGCGCCGATAAAACCAACAGTATTCAGCAAGGTTTCCATCTGTGCTTCGTTTGGTGTTTTTGGCATCACGGTAATGGTTTGCGACAAATCCGCCATCCGGCTGAACGGGAAGCCCGCATTAGCAAACGCGCGCAGATCCGGCATCGGGATGAAGTGGTAATACTTTGAGAAATCAATAGTTGAGTCATCGCCGATCACGACGTGATTCTGCACCGGCTGGAAGGTAATGCAGTTATCCACCGAACCGCCCGGCATTGGGTTCATATACTCAAAATCGAAACGCAACTGGTTGGTCGCCCCCAGTTTCAGCGCCGGAATGGAGACATCGGTTTTACCATCCAGCAAACCTTGCAACACCGGGATCCGCAGCAGCAGGCGGTTCGCCTCCTGTTTACTGCTCAGGTTGAAAGATTGCAGGAACTGGTTGTTCAGGCTGATATCCATCCGCGAGCTGTCTTTCACCGGCGGCATGGTGTAGCGATAGTTGATATCCATATCGATACCGGTGCTGCGCATCAGGTAGAGATCTGGCGGCAAGTTCAGCGAGATGTTAATCGCTGCCGGCTCCAGCCCGCTGGACTGTAACTGTTCTTCATAGGTTTTCAGCTCACCAAAGGTGACCGGACGATCGGTTCGCACCCAGTTTGGCGCATCGTACGGTTTACGCGGCAATAGCGGTTTAACATCGTTCACCACTACGCTGTCGCCACGGAACAAAATATTGCCCTGAGCAATGCCTTTCGCCGCCTGCAATAGGTCTTTGTCATCACGTCCAAAGACCACCAGCAATTTGACGTAAGGATTCTCCGGATGGTTGATCATCTCAATCACCGGGGCTTTTACTGCCGGATGATCGCGCAGGAAGTCCGGTCGCTTGTCATTGGTCGCAAAGACAATCGCATTGCGGTCCGGAAGCTGATTATAGAGTACCGGGAAGTTCTGTCCGCGCCAGCCAGAACGGGAACCAAACCACGACGCAACAATCGCCGAAGCCTGTTGCAGACCAACATCCGGCGCACCAGCAAAAACTATCGGCAACGTATTGGCTCGGTTATCCCTCGGGTCGAAAAACGGAATCGGGAAGTGCGACAGATCATTTTTCACATTCAGTGATTGATATGTCAGATCCAGTCCGCTACTGCGTCCGACATCCAGCCAGAGCGTTGTGCTGGCCGGGTTTTCACAGACATCCTGATAATGACCAACAAACTCCAGCCGCACGCGGTTGAAGTCGGTGATAAACAGCGGATTAATCGGCATTTGCGCCAACGTCTTTTTACCCAACTGCTCTTTGGTCACTGGCAGCACGCCCATCAACTCATCGTTCAGATAGACTTTCAACTGTGACTGTATCGGCAGCAGTGATGGCGACGGCGTATATTCAAGGTTAAGCATCGCCTTCGTCACCACTTCATCACTGCGCATACCAAACTCTATGCTGCCGTTCGGGTTAATGCCACGCAGTACCATGCTGCCCGGCGGCGGCGCGATTTGCGCAAAGGTCAGCTTCACATCGCGCGAAGGGCCATTCTGCGCCACGATGGGCGCGTCCGCGCCCTGCACGCCTGGCATCACCTGTCCGACCCGCGGATTTTGCTCCGCCTGGGCGGGTACAGCTGGCTCAGCATTGATCAGTGGTTGCGTCGTCGGTGTCGCCTGCGTCATGAAAGAGGGGAACGCACTCATCCCCATAGCCACTGCACAAATCCAGAATAGTTTTCTTTTCATCGCGTTATCATCATTGTTGAGCCAAAGCCTGATCCGATGGTTGTACCGTTTCGCTCCGCTCCGGGCGACGCGGAATGAACGAAACAACCCAGGAAACCAGAGAAGTCAGCACACGGAAAATGCCCTTCACCGAAGAAGGCGCAAACTCCGCCAGGTGGCGGTAGCCACGGAAGCCGAGCTTCAAAATATCCAGCAGACTTTCCAGCGGCTTATCTTCCGGGTAGCTGTCCTGCCAGAGCGCCCATGTATCCGCACGGGCAAACGTACACTGCACAAAATCGATATGTTGCTGGGTAGTGAGCGGCATCA
Source organism: Escherichia sp. E3659 (assembly GCF_005781135.1). NCBI lineage: Bacteria > Pseudomonadati > Pseudomonadota > Gammaproteobacteria > Enterobacterales > Enterobacteriaceae > Escherichia > Escherichia sp. E3659. The sequence continues at coordinate 27,263 of NZ_VATQ01000004.1, forward strand.
ATTGCAGCCCCACTTCGTTACCCATCACGCGCGCAACCTGAGTCGGGAAGGCATACTCTTGCTGACCGCGTTTGAGCAGCAGATTCACTTTCTGTCCTTCCAGAATCTGCGCCTGACCGTTGATCTTGATCCCCAGGCCGCCGTCAGAGAAGTCCTGAACGGTGCAGGAGAAAAGATGCCCATCTTCCCGGGCAATCGCCGCTGGCATGGTCATCTCAACACGGTGTGAACGACGTACCTGCTTGCTTTCTACCGATACCGCTACTGCGCCGCCGAGAATAATCAGGTTGTAGAACACCCAAACCATACTAACGACCACGGTGAGCATTTCGGTCGGCGGGCCATAGAAGTAACGCCAGATGCCGACAGCAACACCGACCAGGTTGAGTAATACGAGGAAGATGTACGGTCGCGAGATCACCCAGTCGACGTACTCTTCCTCCACCAGACCACCTTTGGCGGTGACGTTAAATTTGCCTTTGTGCGGGTTAATCAGCGCCACCAGCGTCGGCGGGGCGATATACCAGGCGAGCACCGTCTCGTAGATTTCGCTCCAGAAGGAGTGGCGATATTTACCCTGAATCTTCGAGTTGGTCAGGCTGGCGTGAATCATATGCGGCAGCACAAACAGGGCGATCATCAACGCAGGCGCGTAAATGATGTAGGCGTGCAGCAGCAGGAACGCCAGCGGTGCGGTCAGGAAGATCAGCCGTGGAATCCCCGACAAGAAGTGGAACATAGCGTTGACGTAGCACAGCCGTTGGGCGAATTTCAGCCCTTTACCGGTAAGCGGGTTATCAAGACGAAAGATTTGCACCATCCCGCGCGCCCAACGGATACGCTGCCCAATGTGCGCCGAAAGGCTTTCAGTCGCCAGCCCCGCCGCCTGGGGAATACGCATATAAGCGGAAGTGTAGCCACGACGGTGTAAACGCAGAGAAGTATGCGCATCTTCAGTAACGGTTTCGACCGCGATGCCGCCAATCTCGTCCAACGGCTTACGACGAATCACCGCACAGGAACCGCAGAAGAAAGTGGCATCCCACATGTCATTACCGTCCTGCACCAGACCGTAGAACAGCGTGCCTTCGTTCGGCGTTTTACGAAAACGCCCCAGGTTGCGTTCGAATGGATCTGGTGAGAAGAAGTGGTGAGGCGTCTGCATCATCGCCAACTGCTTTTCTTTCAGGAACCAGCCCATGGTCATTTGCAGGAACGAACGTGTGGGAACGTGGTCGCAGTCGAAAATCGACACGAACTCGCCTTTGGCATATTTCAGTGCATTGTTGATGTTGCCTGCTTTCGCATGTTCATGCGTCGTTCGGGCGATATATTTCACCCCAACGTTTTGCGCAAACTGGCGAAACTCTTCCCTGCCGCCGTCATCAAGGATCCAGATGTTGAGTTTGTCTTTCGGCCAGTCGATACCCAGCGAAGCATAAATGGTGTTTTTCACCACGCTGAGATCTTCGTTGTAGGTCGGTACAAAGATATCCACCGACGGCCATTGCGACATGTCTTTCGGCAGCGGTACTGGCTGACGATTCAGTGGCCATACCACCTGGAAGTAGCCGAGCACCAGCACAATCCACGCATAAGTTTCCGCAAATAGCAGGATTAAGCCACATACCAGGCTGACCGGATCATCCCAGTTCAACGTCGAGGTATATCGCCACCAGATATAGCGACACGAGACAGTCAGCGACAGCACAATCAGCATCAGCGCCGAGAAGCGCCCTGGCATACGCCGCACCATTAGCGCCACGCCCCACAGCAACATCAGGAAGATAAATTGCGACAACGGGTTAAAAGGCTGAGTGACGCAAATTAGCGCCAGAATCAGCGAGAAAGTCACAATGACGCCAAGAATAAAACGCCGTGCTCCGGCGCTCAGATGGCCCAGTTCTTTTTTCTCATCAAGATGTTGCGTGTTCTGGCTGACACGCTCTGGCAGTTTGTCCATCCATTGATGGTAACGCCCACGGATATTCTGCAAGCCAGAAAATGCCCGCCAGCGTGGTTTTGGCGTCTCTCTGCGTGAAGCGCCGATCAACAACCAGCAAGTCTGAATGACATAGCGGACCGGATCCAACGGGCGCGGACGCGAAGCGTTGATATGTGGGTAAAGATTTTTATGTTCTGCGCGAATACGCTGCCAGCGCGGGTGTTCAAGCGGTATGAACACCCAGGCCAGGATCAGCCAAAAACAGCCAAGCGTCGCGCTGAAAGCCGATGCGCCGTGACGACGATAATCCCGATAACGCCCGATAAGACGCGCGTTGACCGGCGGGATAAGCAACCACCGGGTCAAGATACTCATGACGCGCTCCCGACTGGCTTTTTCAGCCCGGAATAGTTCAACAGGCACCAGTTTGCCAGCGTCAGAACTTCCTCCGCCGCCAGCGCATCACTGCGGTATTCACCTAACGGCTGTTTCGCCGCCAGGCATTCAGCCATTGCTTCATCGCGATGAATCAACATTGGCAGTAACCGGCGCTGGCTTTGCAACCACAACTGGTAAATATCTTCCTGAACCTGGCTGCCAATGCGGAAATCATTAATCAATATATGCGCGCCAGCAGGCAGTGCTTGCTGATGCAGCCGAATATGGCAGTTAGCATCCACTTTAACGATTGCCAGCGAGTGATCGCACAGGCTTAGGATTTGATGCGTTATCTGCGAGGCGTCGCGCGGTAAGTCGATCAAAATCCATTGATAACGCCCACTGGCCTGCAGCTGCTGCAAGCCTTCGCAAATTGCACTCAACTGAGTTTGCCAGTGCTGGGGATTCTCTTGCTCTTCAATGGTTAACTGACCAAAAGGCAGCAGATCGAGCTGCGAGGTATAGCGCATCCCGGCATCTCGCCAGTCCTGACCATCCAGTATGGCTCTGGCCCAGCCCTGACGATGGGTAAAATCAACGTTGAACGACAAGCGCAACAAATTGTCCGGGCAGGCATCAACCACCAGGACATTTTCTCCCAACATTTGCAATGACCAGGCCAACGCGGCGGTGATGGTTGTTGTACCCACACCTCCCCGCACCCCCTGTAATCCCAGTACGGCCATTCACTACTCCCCTACTTCTGTTGCGCAAACTCAGCCAACAATGGCCAGCGTTTTAACGCTGCAGCCAACTGCTCACGCTGAGAAATATCGGCATAATCGATATCAGGCAGTGAAAACGCCTGCTTTAACGCCAAAATATCATTCTGAAAGATATAGCCTATCGCGGGATCAGGCAGAGTATCCTGTTCGTTGTTATTCATTATGCTTAATCTCGATAAAATATACCCGCCACGCATCAGTCAATTCTAATCGACAGAATTTTGCCCGTATAATGCCAGACGGCAATACGTAATCCGTTCATTTTTTAACTTTCATGTACGCAACTAACGAAAGTAAAAAACGAAAAGACTGATATCATAAGGCTTCCAGCCTGCTAAATTGATTCACATGCTAAATCTGATAAGTTTTAATTTCAATGGTAGGTTTATTTCTTAGCTTTCGCTAGTAAACTGATAATCAGACAAAATGGTGACTTGAGGGACGTTGTGGACCCTGTATTCTCTATCGGTATCTCATCTTTGTGGGATGAGTTGCGGCATATGCCAGCAGGCGGCGTCTGGTGGTTTAACGTCGATCGTCAAGAAGATGCTATCAGCCTTGTGAATCAAACGATGGCTTCTCAAGCTGAAACCGCGAAAGTCGCGGTCATTAGCATGGATAACGATCCCGAAAAAACCTTTAAATTAGATGATTCTCACGGACCGGAAAAAATAAAATTATTTTCAATGCTAAATCATGAAAAAGGGCTATACTATTTGCCCCGTGATTTACAATGTTCTATTGATCCCGAAAATTATCTTTTCATTCTTGTTTGTGCCAATAACGCATGGCAAAACATTCCAACTGAGCGGCTTCGTTCATGGCTGGATAAAATGAACAAGTGGAGCAGATTATACCATTGCTCACTGCTGGTAATTAATCCAGGAAATAATAACGATAAACAATTTTCATTGTTGCTGGAAGAGTACCGTTCTCTTTTTGGCCTCGCCAGTTTGCGTTTTCAGGGCGATCAACATCTGCTGGATATCGCCTTCTGGTGCAACGAAAAAGGGGTTAGCGCCCGTCAGCAACTCATCGTTCAGCAGCAAGAGGGTATCTGGACGTTAGTTCAGCGTGAAGAAGCGGAGATCCAACCACGCAGCGATGAAAAACGCATTCTTAGCAATATTGCTGTGCTGGAAGGCGCCCCCCCGTTATCAGAACACTGGCAACTGTTCGACAACAACGAAACTCTGTTCAATGAAGCCCGGACTGCACAGGCTGCAACCGTCGTTTTCTCTTTACAGCAAAATGGGCAAATTGAACCACTGGCCCGCAGCATTCATACCCTGCGTCGCCAGCGTGGTAGTGCGATGAAGATCCTCGTGCGGGAAAATACCGCCAGCCTGCGCGCCACGGATGAACGCCTGCTACTGGCCTGTGGCGCTAACATGGTTATTCCCTGGAACGCCCCGCTCTCCCGCTGTCTGACGATGATTGAAAGCGTGCAAGGGCAGAAGTTCAGCCGCTATGTTCCGGAAGATATCTCGACCTTGCTGTCAATGACCCAACCGCTGAAGCTGCGCGGTTTTCAAAAGTGGGATGTGTTCTGTAACGCAGTAAATAATATGATGAACAACACGTTGCTGCCTGCGCATGGTAAAGGGGTGCTGGTAGCACTGCGCCCGGTTCCTGGCATTCGTGTTGAGCAAGCCCTGACACTATGCCGTCCAAATCGCACTGGCGACATTATGACCGTTGGTGGAAATCGACTGGTCCTGTTCCTCTCATTCTGCAGGATCAACGATCTGGATACTGCGTTGAATCACATTTTCCCGTTACCTACCGGCGATATTTTCTCTAACCGTATGGTCTGGTTTGAAGATGACCAAATCAGCGCCGAGCTGGTGCAAATGCGTCTGCTGGCCCCGGAACAATGGGGGGTGCCACTGCCTTTAACTCAGGCCTCCATGCCGGTAATCAATGCCGAGCATGATGGGCGTAACTGGCGACGAATACCGGAACCGCTGCGACTGTTGAGTGATCCTGTGGAGCATTCATCATGATGACCATCAGCGATATCATTGAAATCATTGTCGTTTGTGCGCTTGTTTTTTTCCCGCTGGGCTATCTGGCGCGCCATTCCCTACGGCGCATTCGTGACACCCTGCGTTTGTTATTTGCGAAACCTCGTTATGTAAAACCGGCCGGTACGTTACGCCGTGCAGAAAAAGCCAGGGCTACCAAAAAATGACTCAATTTACCCAAAATACCGCTATGCCTTCTTCCCTCTGGCAATACTGGCGCGGCCTTTCTGGCTGGAACTTTTATTTTCTGGTTAAGTTCGGCCTGTTGTGGGCGGGTTATCTCAACTTCCACCCACTACTCAATCTGGTATTTGCCGCATTCTTGCTAATGCCGATTCCGCGCTACAGCCTGCATCGCCTGCGCCACTGGATCGCCCTGCCGATCGGCTTTGCCCTCTTCTGGCATGATACCTGGCTACCTGGCCCGGAAAGTATTATGAGCCAGGGGTCACAAGTGGCAGGCTTTAGTACCGATTATTTAATCGATCTGGTCACGCGCTTTATTAACTGGCAGATGATTGGTGCTGTCTTTGTTTTGTTAGTGGCCTGGTTATTCTTGTCGCAATGGATTCGCATCACCGTTTTTGTGGTCGCCATTCTGGTATGGCTGAACGTACTTACGCTGGCTGGTCCAAGTTTCTCCCTGTGGCCAGCCGGTCAACCGACCACCACGGTAACAACGACGGGCGGTAACGCTGCGGCAACAGTCGCGGCAACCGGCGGCACGCCAGTAGTTGGAGATATGCCAGCGCAAACTGCGCCACCGACAACCGCAAACCTCAATGCCTGGCTGAATAATTTCTATAACGCCGAGGCGAAACGTAAATCGACCTTCCCATCCGCGCTGCCAGCGGATGCGCAGCCATTTGAGCTTCTGGTGATTAATATCTGTTCGCTTTCATGGTCGGATATTGAAGCTGCCGGATTAATGTCACATCCGTTGTGGTCGCATTTTGATATTGAGTTCAAGAATTTCAACTCTGCAACCTCATACAGCGGTCCGGCGGCGATTCGTTTGCTGCGCGCCAGTTGCGGTCAGCCATCGCACACCAATCTGTATCAACCAGCAAATAATGACTGCTATCTGTTCGATAACTTGTCAAAACTGGGCTTTACCCAGCACCTGATGATGGGACATAACGGCCAGTTTGGCGGCTTTCTGAAAGAAGTTCGCGAAAACGGCGGTATGCAAACCGAATTGATGGATCAAACAAATCTGCCGGTTATTTTACTGGGCTTTGATGGTTCGCCGGTTTATGACGATACTGCCGTGCTTAACCGCTGGCTGGACGTTACCGAAAAAGATAAAAACAGCCGTAGCGCCACGTTCTACAACACGCTTCCACTGCATGATGGCAACCATTATCCGGGCGTCAGCAAAACAGCGGATTACAAAGCGCGAGCGCAGAAGTTCTTTGATGAACTGGACGCCTTCTTTACTGAGCTGGAGAAATCGGGTCGTAAAGTGATGGTCGTCGTAGTACCGGAACACGGTGGCGCGTTGAAAGGTGACAGAATGCAAGTTTCTGGTTTGCGTGATATCCCCAGCCCGGCAATCACTAATGTACCGGTTGGCGTGAAATTCTTCGGCATGAAAACACCACATCAGGGCGCGCCAATTGTCATCGACCAACCAAGCAGCTTCCTGGCAATCTCTGATCTGGTGGTTCGCGTTCTCGATGGCAAGATTTTCACCGAAGACAATGTTGACTGGAAAAAACTCACTAGTGGATTACCACAGACTGCGCCTGTTTCCGAGAACTCGAATGCGGTGGTCATTCAATATCAAAATAAACCGTATGTTCGCCTGAACGGTGGCGACTGGGTGCCTTATCCGCAGTAATTACAAAAAAGGCCGCAGAGTTTTACCCCTGCGGCCTGGTCCGGGCGCAAATTGCCATTACGGCAGCCTGACGCCCGCATGACACGTTACTTCCGCTTATTCAGCCAGCTCACGATCAGGCTGGCAAGAATGCCAGCAATGACCGGAGCCGCTAAATCGTGCCAGAAGGCCATGCTCAACTCTGCGAGCGTCATATAGCCGCCTCTGTTGTAATGACAACATTTCGCGGCTATCCTTGAGTTGTTGATGTTCAAGAATGGCCCCCGTCATATTGTCAGGTGTACACCTGCAACGTGCGGGGGTTTTCTCTTTCCAGCAACCAATGCCGCCGGGGATAAAGCCCCCGCAACATTGCGCCTCACCGGAATCCTTCCGGCTTGCCGCTGATTCTACGATTGTTTTTCTGTTCCGGAATCCGTCACTTCTTCACTCTGTGCTGCGCATTCCGCAGAATATTATCCGCTTGCAACCGTTACATTTTTCTTACGAAAAAGGCCGCAGAGTTCCCCCCTGCGACCTGGTCCGGGCGCAAATTGCCATTACGGCAGCCTGACGCCCGCATGACATATTACTTCCGCTTATTCAGCCAGCTCACGATCAGGCTGGCGAGAATGCCAGCAATGACCGGAGCCGCTAAATCGTGCCAGAAGGCCATGCCCAACTCTGCGAGCGTCATATAGCCGCCTCTGTTGTAATGACAACGTTTCGCGGCTATCCTTGAGTGGTCTAGGTTCAAGATTAGCCCCCGTGATGTTGTCAGGTGCACACCTGCAACGTGCGGGGGTTTTCTCTCTCCAGCAACCAATGCCACCGGGGATAAAGCCCCCGCAACATTGCGCCTCACCGGAATCCTTCCGGCTTGCCGCTGATTCTACGATTGTTTTTCTGTTCCGGAATCCGTCACTTCTTCACTCTGAGCTACGCATTCCGCAGAATATTATCCGCTTGCAACCGTTGCATTTTTCTTACGAAAAAGGCCGCAGAGTTTCCCCCTGCGGCCTGGTCCGGGCGCAAATTGCCATTACGGCAGCCTGACGCCCGCGTCGCATATTACTTCCGCTTATTCAGCCAGCTAACGATCAGGCTGGCGAGAATGCCAGCAATGACCGGAGCCGCTAAATCGTGCCAGAAGGCCATGCTCAACTCTGCGAGCGTCATATAGCCGCCTCTGTTGTAATGACAACGTTTCGCGGCTATCCTTGAGTTGTCTACTATCAAGAATGGCCCCCGTGATGTTGCCAGGTGCAGACCTGCAACGTGCGGGGGTTTTCTCTTTCCAGCAACCAATGCCGCCGGGGATAAAGCCCCCGCAACATTGCGCCTCACCGGAATCCTTCCGGCTTGCCGCTGATTCTACGATTGCGTTTTACCGTCAGCATCTGGCAATTTTCCTCACTGCGTGATGCCTTCCAGCTTAATTTCTTTGTTTACAATAGTTGCAGTTCATATCCGAGCTGACTCCAGACTGGTAGTGAAATGCGCAATTTTGTAGAATTGCGCCTCCTCGCAATCTCCCCAGTGAATCTGTTGTCTCATTCGTTACACACTGCGTATTCAACTTCTCTACCAGTTGCGCAAGAGAAGCTGGGGTTATTCATTTTTACGAGGCTGACTTCTTTCTGGACAGGACTTTATGCAGCACAACACACAACCATTACACGATCACAAATTGCCGTTTACGCGCTACGACTTCGGCTGGGTTTTATTATGTATAGGAATGGCGATTGGTGCCGGAACCGTGCTGATGCCGGTACAAATTGGCCTGAAGGGGATTTGGGTATTTATTACCGCTGCAATCATTGCTTATCCGGCAACCTGGATAGTGCAGGACATTTATTTAAAGACACTTTCAGAAAGTGATTCCTGTAATGACTATACAGATATTATCAGTCATTACCTGGGCAAAAACTGGGGAATTTTCCTCGGGGTTATCTACTTTTTGATGATTATCCACGGGATTTTTATCTACTCTCTCTCCGTGGTTTTCGACAGTGCCTCATACCTGAAAACCTTCGGTTTAACCGATGCCGATCTTTCACAATCTCTACTTTATAAAGTCGCTATTTTCACCGTACTGGTGGCGATTGCGTCTGGTGGTGAAAGGTTGCTATTTAAGATCTCCGGGCCAATGGTGGTGGTCAAAGTCGGCATTATTGTCGTGTTCGGTTTTGCGATGATCCCGCACTGGAATTTCGCCAATATAACCGCCTTCCCACAAGCCTCCGTATTTTTCCGCGACGTCCTGCTCACCATTCCATTTTGTTTCTTCTCTGCGGTATTTATTCAGGTGCTTAACCCGATGAATATTGCCTATCGTAAACGGGAAACAGATAAAGTACTGGCAACTCGGCTCGCGCTGCGTACCCACCGGATTAGCTATATCACGCTCATCGCGGTGATCCTGTTTTTTGCCTTTTCGTTTACCTTCTCAATTAGCCACGAAGAAGCCGTTTCTGCCTTTGAACAAAATATCTCGGCACTGGCACTAGCCGCGCAGGTGATCCCCGGGCATATCATTCATATCACCTCTACGGTGCTGAATATCTTTGCCGTACTGACCGCATTCTTTGGCATTTACCTCGGTTTCCACGAGGCCATTAAAGGCATTATTCTCAATCTGTTAAGCCGAATTATTGATACCCAGAAAATTAACTCGCGTATGCTGACTCTGGCAATTTGCGCTTTTATCGTCATTACGTTGACGATTTGGGTTTCGTTTCGTGTATCGGTGCTGGTGTTCTTTCAGTTAGGAAGCCCGTTATATGGCATTGTGTCGTGCCTGATTCCGTTTTTCCTGATCTCTAAAGTTTCACAACTGAAAAAACTACGCGGGCTAAAAACATGGCTTATCCTGTTTTATGGCATTTTGCTGTGCTTTTCGCCGCTGTTGAAGCTGATTGAGTAAAAGTAACGGGGCTGCTCACAGCAGCCCCAGACGATGTCGATAGCATTTCAGTACAGCCTGGATATGCTCCTGAATCATAAAGGACTGTTCATACGTTTCCATAACAATGGTATTTTCTTTACGTATATCCTGAAAGATTTTTTCCAGCAATCTGGGCGCTAATCCCATCGATTCACCCAACAGCAAAAAGTCCTGCCCGATATACTCGCCATAACCACTGTCAAATCCAGGAGCCAGTTCCCGACCGCCTTCTTCTCGCATCAATAACGGCAGCGCCAGATAGTTTGAGTGAAAATATTCCGGATAGGGAGCGACAGAAACAAAGTCATACACCGGCGCTAACGCTGGCATCAAACCATCGGAGTACACTAAGCCAAAGTTTCGTAAATGCATGTCGTTATTACCCAGCAACCAGGCGTAAACAATGCGACGAAAGAGATCGATTTTAAATGCGATGTTGTCGTTAACATGGGCAATTAAAAATCGGGCCAGCGTTTCATAGCTGACGTATTGCTCGTTATCATTTCCCGTTTTGCCATATTTATCTGTAATCTGCATCGCGCCATCAAGTTGCTCCTGATGCACTGGCTGCCCCTTGTCATCCCGGTCATAGCGCCGGATAACAAACGCGTATTCAAGCTCCTCCTCTGATTGTGGTGCAAAACTCAGCAGGCCATGCACAGGTACGTCAAATCCCAAACGAGACATCAATGTCATTGTTGCGTGTTCATTTTCGGCCAAACCGGGAAAGTCGGCTGGAGAGGGCTTAAGGATAAAATTTCCCTGATGATCTACGACGCGGAACTCTCCTTCATCCAGCACTAATTGCAATTTGGGCTGGTAACCGGAAATACTCATCCCTTTTTGTTGACGCGGAAGTTCCTGCACAAACTGAGTTCGCGTAAACCCCAGCCGAGGATTCAATTTTGCAGTGCCGCTCAGGCGCTTCAACCCCTGTGTCGAATATCCGCGCTGTTCGTCACGTTCATTCAGCGGCGTTAACAGAATGCGACAATTCGCCATTATTCCTCCCAAGGTAAAATCTGGATTGCCCCCAGCAGATTCTTGCCGTTATCAATAAGCATTCCCAGCGGATCGTTTTCGTCACGATGCTGTATCTGGCTGTAGCGTTGACGCAGCCATCCTTCTGGCGCCAGTGAGGCAAAATAAGGATGCAACGTCTCACTGGGAAACTGACGCTGTGCGACGGGCAGACTGATTGAGATTGCCGGTCCGTGGTAATCCGGGGCGTACTGGAACAAAAAACCACTGTCGTTCTGAGAGAGTTCACCCACTACCTGACCATAGAGCAACACTTTCACTCGTCGATGCATAGTTTCACTCCAAGAACGTTCGCCACCGCAAACACACTGCCGAATTTAACCTGTTCAGGATCCTTAAAAAGTCGCTTTAACGTGGACGTTGAGATCCCCGTTTGTAGTTCAAGTGTGTATAAATCAATGCCCAATTCTTTGCGACGTGCGTTCAGTTGTTCCCCCAAATGACGGGGAGTCTCAATGGTCCGGAGGGGGCGTGGTTGACTAATATTCGGCCCCTGGATAAGTTTCTTCTGCAACTCCTGGAGCTGGTCGCCGATCGCTTTCAACTCTTGAGCCAGATTCTGTGACCCCGTGTAGATCATTAAAGAACCTTTCAATTTATAAAAGACAAAAAAAGATCATTTATGGTTAAATGAATTCGTTAAGCGTCATAAATGAACCATTTTTTATTAATGATTATAATTTAGCTCATATATAATCCATTTGCAATAAAAATGGTCAAAAAAGATCTATAAGTGATAGTTAAAGCACAAGAGGGTCATATTTGACATGAGACCAGCATGAAAACCGGTCTCATCGGGTGGGTTATACAGCTGGCTTCTGCGGATTTTCATCCTGATCAACAGCAAAGCAGGCAACCAGTTGACCGCCGTAGTCTTTTAGCTGTGGCTGCAACTGGGTGCAGGGGCCGAAGCGTCGACGACAGCGGGCGTTGAAGGCGCAGCCCGGCGGTGGATTCAGCGGGCTTGGCAGTTCACCGGTGAGCTTGATACGCTCGCGGCGATCGTCCGGGTTCAGGCGCGGCGTCGCAGAGAGCAGTGCCTGGGTGTACGGATGACGTGGGTTATTGAAGATTTGGTCCTTCGTTCCCTTCTCCACGCAGCGGCCCAGGTACATTACCATCACTTCATCAGCAATGTGCTCCACCACCGACAGGTCATGCGAGATGAAGACATAAGACAGCCCTAACTCCTGCTGCAAATCCATCATCAGGTTGAGCACCTGCGCACGCACCGAGACGTCCAGCGCGGAAACCGGTTCGTCGGCAATCACCACATCCGGGTCGAGCATCAGACCACGGGCAATGGCGATACGCTGACGCTGACCGCCGGAGAACATATGCGGATAGCGGTCGTAATGCTCGGTTTTCAGGCCAACTTTTGCCATCATCGACAAGGCTTTTTCCCGACGCTGTTCTTTGCTTAAGCCGGTGTTGATCAGCAGCGGCTCTTCGAGAATTTGCCCGACTTTTTTACGCGGATTCAGTGAACCGTAGGGGTTCTGGAAGACGATCTGGATTTTCTGCCGACGCAGCTTCTGCGCCTGCGGATCGTGCTTGAGCAGATCCTGCCCCTGGTAATACAGTTCACCGCCGGTAGGTGTTTCAATCATCGTCAGCAACCGACCGAGGGTCGATTTACCGCAGCCAGATTCACCTACTACCGCCAGCGTTTTGCCACGTTCAAGGTTAAACGAAACGCCATCCAGCGCCTTCACCAGACGTTCCGGCGCGAACATGCCTTTCTTCACCGGGTAATGTTTTTTCAGGTCGATAGCCTGCAACAGCGGTTGTTGCGAGGTGGCCTCTTGCGTACTCATAGTGTCGGCCTCCCGGCATCATCAAGTGGGTAATGGCATTTGGACTGACGCCCGTCAGCGAGCATATTCAGCGCCGGTTCTTCAGCGCGACATCTGTCAGTGGCATAGGGGCAGCGCGGGTTAAGCAGGCAGCCGTTCGGGCGGTCGTACTTGCCGGGAACGACGCCAGGCAACGATGCCAGACGTTCTTTGTCCTGAGCAAATTCCGGCAGCGCACGCAGCAATGCCTGAGTATACGGGTGACGCGGCGCATGGAAGATGGCGTGCGCATCACCGGTTTCCACCACCTGGCCTGCATACATCACGATGATTTTATGTGCCGCTTCCGCCACCAGCGCCAGGTCATGGGTAATCAACACCAGCGCCATGTTCTCTTTCTGCTGTAGCTCCAGCAACAGTTCGATGATTTGCGCCTGAATGGTCACGTCCAGCGCGGTGGTCGGTTCATCGGCAATCAGCAATTTTGGCCGACAGGCAATCGCCATGGCGATCATCACACGCTGGCTCATGCCGCCGGAAAGCTGATGCGGGTAAACATCCAGACGCGATGCCGGATCGGGAATACCGACCAGATTCAGCAGGTCAATCGCCCGCTGACGGCGGGTACTTTTGTTGCCGCCCTGATGCACCTTAATCGCTTCCATAATCTGGAACCCCACGGTGTAGCACGGGTTAAGGCTGGTCATCGGGTCCTGGAAGATCATTGCCACTTCGGCACCCACCAGATTGCGGCGCTCTTTTTCTGAGATACGCTGCAAATCCTGGCCGTTAAACTCCAGCTTTTCTGCCATCACGCGGCCCGGATAATCAATCAGCCCCATAATCGCCAGTGAACTGACCGACTTACCAGAGCCAGACTCACCCACAATCCCGACCACTTCGCCCTGTTTTACGCTGTAGCTGATGCGGTCTACGGCGCGGAACGGTGCGCTTTCGTCGCCGAAATGCACCGATAATTTATCTATATTTAATAACGCCATCTCGAACCTCTTACTGCTTCAGTTTGGGATCGAGCGCGTCACGCAGACCGTCACCCATCAGGTTAAATGCCAGCACCGTCAGCAGGATCGCCAGACCCGGGAAGGTCACGACCCACCAGGCGCTTTGCGCGAACTGCAACACATCGGAGAGCATGGTGCCCCACTCCGGTGTTGGCGGCTGCGCCCCCATGCCGAGGAAACCAAGAGCAGCCATATCGAGAATGGCGTTAGAGAAACCGAGAGACGCCTGAACAATCAGCGGTGCAAGGCAGTTGGGAAGAATATTGATAAACATCTGGCGCAGCGCCCCGGCACCTGCCACGCGAGACGCGGTGACGTAATCGCGATTCACCTCCACCAGCACGGCGGCGCGGGTTAAGCGCACATAGTGCGGCAAGGCAACGAAGGTTAGCGCCAGCGCGGCGTTACCAATCGACGGGCCGAAAATCGCCACCAGCACCAGCGCCAGCAGCAGACTTGGCAGCGCCAGCATGATATCGACCACACGCATGATGATGTTATCGACCAGGCCGCCGAAGTAACCGGCGATCAGGCCGAGAATAACGCCCATAATCAGCGATAACACCACCACCAGACAGCCAACCAGCAGCGACAAGCGCGCGCCGTACATCAGGCGCGACATAACGTCACGACCGACGTCATCTGTACCGAGCAAGTGCGCCATACTGCCGCCTTCCTGCCAGGCTGGCGGGGCGAGCAGTGCATCGCGGAACTGTTCCGCCGGGTTATACGGCGCAATCCAGTTGGCAAAGATCGCGATAAACAGCACGATGACGACGTAAACCAGCCCGACGACCGCGCCTTTGTTGCGTTTAAAATAGTGCCAGAACTCCTGTAAAGGGGTCATCGGCACCGGTGCGCTAATCACTTTATTTTCAGTAACCTGTGACATGATGTCCCCTTACTTCTTATGACGAATACGCGGGTTCACCACGCCGTACAGCAGATCGACCAGCAGGTTGACGAGGATAATCATCGTCGCCACCAGCAATACGCCGCCCTGCACTACCGGATAGTCTCGACGTTGCAGTGCGTCAATCAACCAGCGCCCAAGACCAGGCCACGAGAAGATGGTTTCGGTCAGAATCGCCCCCGCCAGCAATGTTCCCACCTGGAGGCCGATAACGGTCACCACCGGCAGCATCGCGTTACGCAGCGCATGGACGATAATCACCCTAAGGCGGGTCAACCCTTTGGCGCGCGCGGTGCGGATGTAATCTTCACCCAGCACTTCCAGCATCGAAGAGCGCGTCATACGCACGATAACCGCCAGCGGAATTGTGCCCAGCACCATCGCAGGTAAGATCATATGGGCGACGGCATCGATAAAGTTACCGTCTTCACCCCAGATAGCGGTGTCGATCAGCATAAAACCGGTTAACGGATTGGAGTCGTCAAGGAACACCATGTCGCTCACGCGACCGGAGACGGGCGTCAGGTTCCAGTGCACCGAAACCAGCATGATCAGCATCATGCCCCACCAGAAAATTGGCATCGAGTAGCCGGTCAGCGCCAGGCCAACCGCAGTGTGATCGAAAATGGAACCGCGTTTAACCGCAGCCAGCACACCAACCGGAATACCGACTGCCGTAGCAAAAATCATCGCGCAGACACCAAGTTCCAGCGTGGCCTGGAAGCGCGGCACGAACTCTTCCCAAACCGGGATGCGGCTTTTCATCGAAATGCCTAAATCGCCGTGCATTACGCCCCAAATGTAATGGAGATACTGCTGCCACATCGGTTTATCCAAGCCGAGTTCAGCCAGCAGCTGCGCGTGACGCTCTGGGGAGATCCCACGTTCGCCCGCCATGATCATCACCGGATCGCCCGGGATCATGTGGACAAAGGCAAATGTGAGAAGGGTAATACCGATAAACGTGGGGATGACGAGTCCCAAACGTCGGAGAATAAACTGCAACATAACCCGGATTCTCTATAGTGACCCGCAGCCTGGAACTGCGTGTCTGTATTGCTCACAAATCAATTCCCGCCCGTGCCGGACAGAGAATGAAGTATTGCTGCCGGGTGGCGCTGCACGCAGAGGCACAGCGCCACCGGGTATACAGATTGTTGACAAAGTGCGCTTTGTTTATGCCGGATGCGGCGTTAACGCCGTATCCGGCCTACAAAATCGTGCAAACTCAATACATTGCAGAATTATCGTAGGCCTGATAAGCGGAGCGCATCAGGCAGTTTTGCCTTTGCCATCAGTCTTGTATGGCTTTTAATTATTCGATAGAGACGTTTTCGAAGTGATGTTTGCCTAATGGATCAACCACATAGCCTTTAACTTCTTTGCGTACCGGTTCAAACACGGTGGAGTGAGCGATGATCAGTGCCGGAGCCTGATCGTGCATCACCACCTGTGCTTGTTTGTACAGTTCAACACGCTTGTTGTGGTCGTCAGTAGCACGCGCCGGTTGAATCAGATCTTCAAACGGTTTGTAGCACCATTTTGAGTAGTTGGAGCCTTGTTCAGAGGCGGCGCAGCTGAACAGGGTGGCGAAGAAGTTATCCGGATCCCCGTTATCGCCAGTCCAGCCCATCATTACCGTCTGGTGCTCGCCATCTTTCGCACGCTTGAGATACTCACCCCATTCGTAGGTGACGATTTTGGCCTGCACGCCCACTTTCGCCCAGTCCGCCTGAATCATCTCCGCCATGCGGCGAGCGTTCGGGTTATACGGACGTTGTACCGGCATCGCCCACAGGTCGATGGAGAAACCTTTTTCCAGACCCGCTTCTTTCAGCAAGGCTTTCGCTTTTTCAGGATCGTAGGTGTAGTCCTGAACGTCGTCGTTATAGCCCCACATGGTTGGTGGGATCAGGTTTTTCGCTGCCACGCCCGCGCCCTGATAAACCGCTTTGATGATCGCATCTTTGTTCACTGCGTAGGTCAGAGCCTGGCGAACTTTCACGTCATCCAGTGGTTTTTTCTGCACGTTATACGAGAGATAACCGACGTTCAGCCCCGGCATTTCCATCAGGTTGATGGATTTATCCTGCTTCATGCGAGCGATATCTGCCGGGTTCGGGTACGGCATTACCTGGCATTCATTTTTCTGCAATTTAGCGTAACGCACGGAAGCGTCAGGGGTAATAGAGAAGACCAGCGTATCGATCTGCGGTTTGGTACCCCAGTAGCCATCAAACGCTTTGTAGCGAATACGGGAATCTTTTTGATACTGCTGTAACTGGAACGGGCCGGTGCCGATTGGGTTGAGGTCCAGTTTTTCCGGTGTACCAGCTTTCATCATCGCATCAGCATATTCTTTTGACAGAATAGAGGCGAAGTCCATTGCCAGGTCAGCGAGGAACGGCGCTTCCGGGCGAGTCAGCACGAATTGAACGGTGTTGTCGTCCACCTTTTTCACTTCGCTGATCAGCTCCGGCAAGCCCATGCCTTCGAAGTATTCGTAGCTGCCGCCAGAAACTTTATGGTACGGGTTTTGCGCGTTTTTCTGACGATCGAACGAGAACACCACGTCATCGGCGTTCAGTTCGCGCGTCGGTTTGAATTCTTTGTTGTCGTGCCACTTCACACCTTTACGCAAGTGGAAGGTATAGGTTTTACCGTCATCGCTGACTTCCCACTTTTCAGCGAGGCCCGGAATCACTTCGGTGGTGCCGATTTTAAATTCAACCAGACGGTTATAAAGCGGTACGGAAGAGGCGTCATAGGTGGTGCCGGAAGTAAACAGCTGCGGGTTAAACCCTTCCGGAGATCCTTCTGAGCAATAAACCAGAGTTTTAGCCTGAACACTTGCTGCGACGGTCATAGCCACCAGGCTGAGACCAAGCTTCAGCATCCCTGACTTTTTCAAGGAAATACGCATTATTCTGCTCCAATTGTGATGTTTGTTGTTTTAACCCTTTGCAGTGGGTTGTCGCTGCCTGACCTTTTTTGTTTTTTGCCCGGTCGGGTCAACGTTATGAGGTGGGGATGCCGTACTAATTAACATCAGTGTTACAGTGCGGATCCTCCATAAAATGCCCCTCGTGACCTACAATCTGTCAACAGAATGTGAAAACGTCAATACAGCCCACCGGGATTTACACCAACGGTGAGAATCCACAAACAAAGATTAAAAAAACTTCAAACAACTATTTGCAGCAGAGAAATTTGTGCTACGCCAACATAACCAGAACAATCAGCTTAATATTTAGCAACAATTGGTGATTAAGTTTTATGCATTTAATGAAAAAAATCTGAGGAAAAGGTGGATATCTGAGCGATTAATACCATGAACGCTAAAACGCACAGCGGAAAATGCCAGCGCCAGCCATAAGTAACGCAAAAAAAGATTTAAGCAAATATAAAAAAAGACAATGGTTTCTGTCACAAATCCGTTAATGGATAGTGAGATGTGAGGCGCAAATTTGGCAGGGAAATGTGTGGTGTGTAGGTCGATACGGCGGTCGCGCCGCATCCGACAATAAGTGCGGTG
Organism: Escherichia sp. E3659; assembly: GCF_005781135.1. NCBI lineage: Bacteria > Pseudomonadati > Pseudomonadota > Gammaproteobacteria > Enterobacterales > Enterobacteriaceae > Escherichia > Escherichia sp. E3659. The sequence goes on from NZ_VATQ01000004.1 coordinate 45,474, forward strand.
CCGTTGCCTGATGCGACGCTACCGCGTCTTATCAGGCCTACGTTCGAGCGGGTTACAGAAAGCAAAAAACCAGCCCGCAGGCTGGTTTTTCTAATTTGGTCGGTGCCAGAGGATTACTCGCCACTTCGTGGCTCGCCCTGCGGGCCGTTGCTGGCGCAACGTTCTCTCGCTTCGCTCGAGTCGAACCTCCCTGCCCCCGGAGGTTCTCATCCTCACGGGCTACAAATGCAAAAAAGCCTGCTCGCTGAGCAGGCTTTTCGAATTTGGTCGGTGATAGAGGATTCGAACCTCCGACCCCTTCGTCCCGAACGAAGTGCGCTACCAGGCTGCGCCAATCACCGAATGCGGGGCGCATCTTACTGCGCAGATACGCCCTCGTCAATCCCTTAATAGCAAAATGCCTTTTGATCGGCGAGAAACTCAGCAGTGCATTTAGTTAGCTTCTGCCTTCTTCGCCTGAGGGATTCGACACCAGTTGTTGTTTTCGTTGATACCACCGTCCGGTGAAGTATAACCAAGGCAACCTAAAATGGTGTCGTACAGTTCTACATGACGGCGTGGCACTTTGATATCCGCTTCTTTCTTCAATTGCGCGAATGCCTGCGCGTTGGCCGGATTCTCCAGATATTTATCCGACATCCAGACCATCATCGGTACGCGGAACTGCTCCGGTGGCGCATATTCGCGTGGTGTGCCATGCAAGTGCTCACGCTCGTTAATTGACTCACCGTGGTCCGCTGCATAGAAAATAATGGCCTTCTTATCGCGGAATTTGTCGATAACCGTGTCGATAAAATGATCAACATAGGTGATGGAGTTATCATATGAGTTAATCATCGGCGCTCGTGGGCATTTGCGGTCAATGGCATAGCACTCTGGCTTCCACTGGGCAAACTCACGAGGGTAACGTTGAGTATAGTTATAGTGTGACCCTTTGGTATGCAGCACAATCAGATGTTTACCTTCTGGTTTTTTCTCCAGAGAACGCTCGATCTCATTGACCAGCAACATATCGTCCACCGCTTTCCCACGGTTACGTGGCTCAGCTGCAATTTGCTCGCGATAGGCAATGTTGTCAGCCATGGTGTTGCTGTAGAACCACATCTCACTCTGCATGGCGTACAAATCAGAGCTAAAGCCCAGCTGTTTGAGAACCGCAAATACGTTCTGCTCTTTAAGCGTACGTTGTGGGTTATCTTCCGTTCCACCTTCACGCACAAACATACAACGTAGTGATAATTTAGTCGCGGTATCACAAGAATAACCACGGTACATCACCAGGTTTTTCTCTTTGGCCAGCTTCGGCGTGGTATCCCGCTCGTAGCCCAGCATCCCCATATGATCCCAACGCGTAGTTTCGCCAATAATGAAAACCACATAGGTGTCGTCGAGATTTTGCGTCGGGGTATAGGTGAATTTTTTTGCCGGATTCATCAGCGACCGATTGTCTGACGATTCATCCACTTGCGCCCAGGCATACAGCCCCAACGCAGAAAGCCAGTTCGAAGGCAAATAAGAGTTCGCCAGCACGCCGCCGTAGCTTGGCATATCCACTCCGGCCATACGGTCTGCACGCTTTTGCACTACATCCATCAGACGAATTGGACCCCATACCAACAAGCCCGCCAAAAGCACGGTAAACGCACTACGCCAGCGAGTTTTCGGGGTACAAAGTTGACGCAAGAAGGTGTCTTGTGAACGGTTCATCCAGATAAATAGCAACGGGATAATACTCACCAGTACAACCCATGCGATAAGCGTCCAGCCAACCACTTCTTTCGACAGGTCGATGTCGGTGGTCATCACCGAAGCGACAATCCCGTAGCCAATCATGACATTCATAAATGTCATGTAGTAGCTGGCTCCGGCAGAAATCAGCACCAGCAATGAAGCCAGCACTTTCCAGGCCGTTCTGCCAAAGAGTGAAATTAAACGTAAAAAGAAGAAGGTTGCCAGAACCGTCCCCGCCAGTTCGATAACCGCCGAGACGCCATTAAGAAAAGTGAAGTTATGCGCGTAACCGTCAAACCGACGGAAATAGACTGCGCAATTCATAAACAGACCGATATAGACAGCGAGCAAAAAGCTTAGCTTTTGCTGCGTTATCGTTTTGATATATCTCATGCAAACAAACCCTGGAAAAACAGGTGATAACACCCTGCATTATGGCCTTTCAAGCCAGGCAAGGGAAAAGTGCGAAGGTCGTCAGATAAGGAAAATCTGCACACGCTGATAAGTAGACCACAGCAAAGGGAAAAAGTGTGGGGAAAGAGTGTACTTGAAGCACAAATTTACAAAAATACAAGTATGAAAGGAGACTTATGCGGTAATTGAACGCTTAAAAGGGCCAGCTTTATGGCCCTTTTAATCTCAGGACAAGTCTAAAACCTGTCGCTAAACTTAACCATGTACTTCGCGCAACACCCTGATCTCTGGCTGACGAATGGTCGTAGAAAGCGCCAATGACAGAATCAGCAGGGCGAAAATCACGTAGAAGGTCACATAGAAGCCGCCAAACAGTGAGGCGATAATCGAACCGCAGATACTACCGATACCGAAGCCAAGATAAATCACGCCGTAGTTTTTCGCCAGGTTATTGAGGCCGAAGAACTCACTGACCAGTGACGGGAAAACGGTAATTGTGCCACCGAAGTTAAACGCCACACAGGCAATCGCCGCGAAGAACGTCACTGCATTCAATGGTGCAAACAGCAGGGCCGCCATACCCACCAGCGAAATCACCTGACCAATGGTGATAACACGGATACGGGCGATTTTGTCAGACAGAATGCCCAGCACCAGACGACCAGAAAGGTTAGCAATAGAAATAACCGTTACTGCGTTGGCCGCGGAAATTGCATCAAGATGCGCCAGGCTCTGAGCAATATCTTTCGCCACACCAATCACATACAGACCGCTCATGCAGGCAGTAAGGAACATCACCGCCAGCATCCAGTATTGCGGTTTACGCATAGACTCTGCCAGGGTGTAGTCCTTCTCTACTACGCCATTACTGGTTTTCACTTCCTGTTTCGGCGCATCTTTCATTAACGTCGCGCCAAAGACAATCATCACCAGCGCAATCGCGCCCCAAATTACAAAGGTTTTTTCCAGACCGACCGTTTCCAGCAATTGTGTGTCGATAAATTTGAAACCCAGGCTTCCCAGGCCGTAAGAACCAATGGCGAATGCGGAGATCAGACCCTTACGCTCCGGGAACCACTTCACGCAGTTAGAAAGGGTCAGCAGATAACCCGCACCATCTGCCAGACCAACCAGCACACCAGCGCTCAACCACAGCATCATTAGGCTGTTGGAATGCGCGGTAAGGAAGAAACCTACCCCCAGCAGAATACCGGAAGCCATTGTGACGCGCTTGACACCAAAACGTTCCTGTAACTTGCCAGCAACAGAAGAAGAAATTGCCAGTCCCAGACTCAACAGGCCAAAGGAGAAAGCAACCTGACTGACCGGCGCATCCAGTTTGGCTGAGAGCGCGCCATTAAACAGGCTCCAGGTATAAACTGACCCCAGCGCAAACTGGGTGATAATGGTACCGATAAGGGTAAGCCAGCGCGTACGCTGATAGTTTGAAGGTGTCATGGCAGTAATTCCTGCGGTAGTAAAAAGGAAAATTCTCTGCCGACAAACATAACGAAGTGCATTTTATGCAGGGGAAAAAACGGCATGAAATGCCATCAAAACGGAATGAAATGCCTTAGTTCAGGAATGAATGACGTGACAAATATTCACCGCAATAATTATTTGGTCAGTTAGCACACACTATCATTGCAATGGTTGTTATTAGTAGCCCATAGTTGTAACAAATACGTTAAAATCTGGCGCTAACGCCCATGGTATACAAATAATCACTATCATTGGCGCTATTCTCCGCCTGAGATAACGCGGCATAGGCGGCAATATGTTGGTTAAGCAACATATCGGCTCCTACGGTCACATCAAGCCAATTACCATTCTGATTTGTCGCCGTCATGCGACTTAGGCCTGATTGAGCCTTCCAGATATTTTCACCCAATTGCTGGTTGTAGCTGATTTGCGCCCAGGGACGGAAATTGCCAAGCCGGGAGTCAACACGCCAGCCTAACGTACTGATGCTGGCATGCCATAACGGATCGGTCAGCGTTGCAGTACTGTCGCCAAACTCGTTATACATGGAGGTAGTTGTGCCATCGTAATGTAATGCGGCGACTGGACCCGTTGTAACCTGCTCATATAAAGGAAAATTCCAGCCCATACTCATACTGCTGGTCACATCCGCAGGGGTTTCTTCCGCCAGATTAACTTCCAGTCCCAGCGCTCTTTGGCTACTTTGAATACGTTGCGACAAAATATCGTTGTAGTCCGGTTGGTGATCGCTATCCCAGGTATAACGCTCAGTGGTATGTCCTGGTTGCGTATCAACGATATATTCTTGTTGCCAGGCGTAAGCTGTGTTGAGAAAAAAAGAACTGATTACCACGCTCGCCAGCAGACTTAAGTGCCAGCGACCACCGCATTTTTTTATGATCATTAACACGACTCCATGGAAGAGCCGAATTCGGCAATATTATTGTCATTGTATGTAGGATGTCGGGCATCTTAGCCCTGTATTAAATATTGACTTTTTCACCGATGCGTCAAGACAAGAGGGTGAAATATTTACGATCTGGTACATAGCGAGGGAAAGTATGGAACGTTGCGGCTGGGTGAGTCAGGACCCGCTTTATATTGCCTACCACGATAATGAGTGGGGCGTGCCTGAAACCAACAGTAATAAACTATTCGAAATGATCTGCCTTGAAGGACAACAGGCAGGGTTATCCTGGATTACCGTTCTCAAAAAACGTGAAAACTATCGCGCCTGTTTTCATCAGTTCGATCCGGTAAAAGTCGCGGCTATGCAGGAAGAGGACGTTGAAAGACTGGTGCTTGATGCCGGGATTATCCGCCATCGTGGGAAAATTCAGGCGATAATTGGTAACGCACGGGCATACCTGCAAATGGAGCAGAACGGCGAACCGTTTGCCGACTTTGTCTGGTCGTTCGTAAACCATCAACCACAGGTGACACAAGCCAAAACGTTGAGCGAAATCCCCACCTCAACACCCGCCTCTGATGCGCTTTCCAAAGCACTGAAAAAACGCGGCTTCAAATTTGTTGGTACGACGATTTGTTACTCCTTTATGCAGGCATGCGGACTGGTGAACAATCATGTCGTTGGCTGCTGTTGCCATCCGGGGAGGAAATAATGATTCGAGAAGCGCAACGTTTGGAATTACCTGCGATCCTTGAATTATGGCTGGAAAGTACAACCTGGGGACATCCTTTCATAGAAGAAAGCTACTGGCGTGACTGCATTCCGCTGGTGCGTGATGCTTATCTTGCCAACGCGCAAAACTGGGTGTGGGAAGAAGATGGCAAGCTTCTCGGTTTTGTCAGCGTGATGGAAGGACGATTTTTAGCTGCGATGTTTGTCGCACCAAAGGCCGTCAGGCGCGGTATTGGTAAGGCGCTGATGCAACATGTGCAACAACGCCATCCCCATTTATTGTTGGAGGTTTACCAGAAAAACCAGCCCGCGATAAATTTCTACCATGCGCAAGGATTCCATATTGTCGACTGCGCCTGGCAGGAAGAAACCCAACTTCCCACCTGGATTATGGATTGGCAGGCGGATCAAATGCCGTAAGTGGCAGTTCCGGGCCAGTGTATTTCTCCAGCCACGCTAACGCCGTGTTACCCGCGCATCCATTCCCCAGCCGCGAGCTGGGGAGATCTTTCGTCAACACGTTCACAGCGCCGTTTTTACAAATGCCGCCAGCGGTTAAATCCAGATCGGGCCATGCCCCTTCGTGAATGCAAATCACGCCAGGTTTAATACCTTCGCTAATGACCGCGCCGGCAAGAATTTGCCCGCGCGAGTTCCACACTCGTACCGTGTCGCCCTCTTTTATGCCTCGCGCTCGTGCATCATCAGGGTGAATGGTGACAGGTTCTCGGTTTGCCACCGCATATAATTCACGCAGAGAACTGTAATTTAGCTGGCTGTGCAAACGATGTGCGGGATGGGCAGAAAGTACCTGCAACTGTTCCGGTTCGGCATTGCCCTGCCACTCATCCGGCTCCAGCCACATGGGATGCCCCGGACAATCCGGGTAACCGTAATCCGCGATACGCTGCGAGAAGATTTCAATCTTACCACTGGCCGTTTTTAACGGATGCGTCTGTGGGTCGCGGCGAAAATCAGCAAACCGGATAAACTGTTCGCTGATTGGGTTTTCCGGCATCTCAATGAATTGGTTTGCTTCCCAAAACGCGTCAAACGATGGTAATTCAACCTGCTGACTTGCCCCTCGTTGTCGGGCGACGTTATAAAAAGTTTCCAGCCATTGCAGTTCATTTTTCCCTTCCGTGAACCGTGCGTAACCGCCCTTTTGCCAACGTTCGCTTAATTCAGCAAAAACATCGAAATCATTACGCGCTTCGTCACGCGGCGGCACGACTTGTTTCATCGGAACAAGATGCTGATTGCTGTAATCTCCGGTCATGGTGAGATCGTTACGCTCAAAAGACGTGGTTGCAGGCAGGACGATATCGGCATGTTTCGCCGCCGCCGTCCAGAAGCATTCTGAAATGACCACCAGTTCCGGTTTTTGCCAGGCTCGAATCAGACGATTAGTGTCCTGATGATGTGTAAAATTGGCGCCGCCCGCCCACCAGATAAAGCGTATATCCGGAAAGTGACGATTCATGCCGTTGTGTTGGTATGCGCCACCAGGATTTTCCAGCGCCTCGACAATACGGGCAACGGGGATTTTATCTACCGCATCCGTACCACCCGGCAAACTGCCCTGCATGGATGAAAGCACCGCAGCACGGCGCGTGGGATTACCACCGTTGGCAAAATGATAAGAAAGCCCAAAACCGCCACCTGGTGTACCGATTTGCCCCAACATTGCCGCCAGCGTGACGAGCATCCAGTGCTTTTGCTCGCCAAACTGCTGACGCTGCATTCCCCATCCAGCCATCAGCATGGTGGTATTTTGATGGAAAATAGCCGCCAGTTCGCGGATTTTATCTGCCGGAACACCACAAATCTCCGCCGCCCATTCGGCAGTTTTCGCTATGCCATCACTCTCGCCCTGTAAATAAGAAGCGAAGGCGTCATAGCCGATAGTACAACGTGCCAGAAACTCTTCGTCGTGCCAGCAGTTTTCCACCAGCGTATGGGCGATCCCCAGCATCAGCGCCACATCTGTTCCCATATGCGGTGCTACCCATTCCATTTTATCGCCGAAGAAATCAACGGTTTCCGATCGCATAGGATCAATGCAGATCAGCTTTTTCCCGCTGCCACGCAGTGCGGAAAAGTAAGAAAGCCCCTGCTCATCGGATGCATTCCACGCAATTTTCAGTGTATTTAGAGGGTTAGCACTCCACAGCACCACCACATCGCTATGTTCAAGCACCAGCGGCCAACTGGTCTGCTGCTGATAAACTTCGCTGCCACCCACAACATACGGCATGATCGCCTGTGCTGCGCCAGTCGAATAATCCCCCAGATGGCCGGTATAGCCGCCTGCCAGCGCCATATAGCGTTGTAACAAGGTTGACGCTTTATGCAGCACGCCATTTGAACGCCAGCCGTAGGAACCGGCAAAAATCGACGCCGGACCATAAGCTCCGCGAATGCGTTTGTGTTGTTGGTGAATAAGATCCAGTGCCTCATCCCAACTCACGCGAACAAATTCATCCTGCCCGCGAATCCCTTGCGGATTTTCTGGTGACGCAAGAAAGCCTTTACGCACCATCGGAAATCGCACCCGCGTATTGCTATGAACCTGGTCGCGAACCGCACTCTGCAAGGAGTTTTTTATTCCTGTGGTTAACGCACCACGCGAGCTGAAAACTGTTTCACCGTCGGTTTCAACCAGCATTGGTCCCCAGTGGGCGGCAGTAAGAACAGAATAACGTGAGGATGAGTTGGCCAAACCGAAGGCTCCTGAAAAGTTAGATGTATTGAGCAGTTAAATATTACTTACAAATTTCCGAGTATTCCCAGGAATAATCTTCATGTTCACACGGCATAATCTTCCGCCACGAAACCCGTGGCAAAGAATAAAAAGGTTATTAAGGATTAACAATGAAGAAACGTGTTTATCTTATTGCCGCCGTTGTGAGTGGCGCTCTGGCGGTATCTGGCTGTACAACTAACCCTTACACCGGCGAACGCGAAGCGGGTAAATCTGCTATTGGCGCGGGTCTGGGCTCTCTCGTTGGCGCGGGCATTGGCGCACTCTCTTCTTCGAAGAAAGATCGTGGTAAAGGCGCACTGATTGGCGCAGCAGCAGGCGCGGCACTGGGCGGCGGCGTTGGCTATTACATGGATGTGCAGGAAGCGAAACTGCGCGACAAAATGCGCGGCACAGGCGTTAGCGTAACGCGCAGTGGGGACAACATTATCCTCAACATGCCGAACAATGTGACCTTCGACAGCAGCAGCGCCACTCTGAAACCAGCAGGTGCTAACACTCTGACCGGTGTTGCAATGGTACTGAAAGAGTACCCGAAAACGGCGGTTAACGTGATTGGCTACACCGACAGCACTGGTGGTCATGACCTGAACATGCGTCTGTCGCAGCAGCGTGCAGATTCCGTTGCCAGTGCGTTGATTACCCAGGGCGTTGACGCCAGCCGTATTCGTACCCAGGGTCTTGGCCCGGCTAACCCGATCGCCAGCAACAGCACCGCAGAAGGCAAAGCCCAAAACCGTCGCGTAGAAATTACCTTAAGCCCGCTGTAATCACTTTCATGCCAGGTGGTGATTCAATCACCTGGTATTCTTAGGTTTTCCTGCTTCTTTTTTCAGGCTAAGGTGATCGCCTTATCAGTGAATGGAGAGAAGCATGAAGCCGCCCGTTATCCTCTACAAAGCCTTACCTGATGATTTACTGCAACGCCTGCAAGCACATTTCACCGTTCACCAGGTGACAGACCTCACTCCACAGACCGTCGCGCAAAACGCGGATATTTTTGCCGAAGCCGAGGGCTTGTTAGGTTCAAATGAAAATGTTGATGCCGTGTTGCTGGAAAAAATGCCGAAACTGCGTGCCACATCAACTATCTCTGTAGGCTACGACAATTTCGATGTCGATGCGCTTACCACCCGAAAAATCCTGCTAATGCATACGCCAACCGTATTAACGGAAACAGTGGCCGATACGCTGATGGCATTGGTGCTGTGTACCGCGCGTCGGGTTGTCGAGGTAGCAGAACGCGTAAAAGCAGGCGAATGGACCGCGAGCATTGGCCCGGACTGGTACGGCAGCGACGTGCATCATAAAACACTTGGCATTGTCGGGATGGGACGGATCGGCATGGCACTGGCACAACGGGCACACTTTGGCTTCAACATGCCTATCCTCTATAACGCTCGCCGCCACCATAAAGAAGCCGAAGAACGCTTTAACGCCCGTTATTGCGATCTGGATACGCTGTTACAAGAATCGGATTTCGTTTGCCTGATCCTGCCGCTAACTGAAGAAACGCATCACCTGTTTGGCGCTGAACAATTCGCCAAAATGAAATCCTCCGCCATCTTCATTAATGCAGGACGTGGACCGGTGGTTGACGAAAATGCACTGATTGCGGCATTGCAGAAAGGGGAAATTCACGCCGCCGGACTGGATGTCTTCGAACAAGAGCCACTGTCAGTAGATTCACCGCTGCTCTCAATGGCAAATGTCGTCGCAGTCCCACATATTGGTTCTGCTACTCATGAGACGCGTTATGGCATGGCCGCCTGTGCGGTGGATAATTTGATTAATGCGTTACAAGGGAATGTCGAGAAGAACTGTGTGAATCCGCAAGTCGCGGAATAACCGCGACTGCGTGAAGAAAAGCCCGAAAATTTCTCGGGCTTTTACTCTTTATTGGGTTGCAGTTACTGCTGCGGTCCAGGCCTGATTAAACGCCTGATGCTGTGCCGGTAATGGCGCAATCAGTTTGTTATATTCACTCGCCTGCTGCGAAGTCGGGAACTGAATGCCATTCGCCACAAAGCTTACCTGAGTACCCTGCTGAGAAATATAGTCCCCAACCATTACCAGTTGTTGTGTAAAGGTTTGTGCCGCCGGAATCAACGGTTGTAACGCATCAGCCGGTGTCGTCACCACTTTGGTGAATGCCTGATCAAAGACCGGTTTCAGGTCATCAGTCTGTTTCAGCGCAGAGTGCGCAGCATCGGCCTGCAACTTCGCATTTTGTAGCTGTTGCGCCAGTACACCCAGCGAACCGTTCATTTCACGCAGCGGACCACTTTGCGTGACATAATCCTGTGGTACACGAATTGCGTTAACGCTGTCTACAACCGGACGCAGACCGGAATCCATCGCCTGATTCACCTGTTGGGAATAGCCATACAGAATCGCGTAATCAGAGACAAAAGGACCAAATTGTTTTTTCTGATCGGCAGTCAGGGTTGGTAGACGTTCACCGCTACGCATCACTGTATTCTGCAGGAAGTCGATAAACGCTTTACGCTGATCGCCTTCTTTATCAAAACACCCACTCAGGCTAACTACCATTAATAACGCCGCAAGAGGCGCAAACCAGCGAGAGCAGGACTTTCCTGTCGCCATTTTCTTACTCCTTTCACCCAAAAAAAGCGCACAACGACACACGCGTGTCTGACGTGACAAGGATAGTCCAGGACAAGCTTGCAAGATACCCTTTATGCATAATCTTCCTGGGAAAATGATGTAGAAAATGAAGGAAGGTTAATTTGTTGTTTCATTGTTAAAAACAGGCATTGCTATTGCGTTTTTTAGCCAGGACTTTACTTCTCTTCGGTAAGTGAAATTTTCGGAATCTTTACAATTCGGGATTCTGCGAAATATATCGGCATTAATCATATCGTTAGGCAACTATAAGTCACAGTTATTGATAAGCTGAATCGAATCACACTCCGGCAGCTTCCCGCTGAGTCAGTTTTTCCCGACTATTCTTAATGAGCTTCAATGCAATTCACGATCCCGCAGTGTGATTTGAGGAGTTTTCAATGGAATATAAAGATCCAATGCTTGAGCTGTTGAGCAGCCTGGAACAAATTGTTTTTAAAGATGAAACACAGAAGATTACCCTGACGCACAGACCTACGCCCTGTACCGAGATTGAGCAATTACGCAAAGGAACGGGGTTAAAAATTGATGATTTCGCCCGTGTTTTGGGCGTATCCGTTGCGATGGTAAAGGAATGGGAATCCAGACGAGTGAAGCCTTCCAGTGCTGAACTAAAATTAATGCGTCTGATTCAGGCCAATCCAGCATTAAGTAAGCAGTTGATGGAATAGAGTTTTATTAACTTTTTTGATGTTTACGGTCCTGATGACAGGGCCGTTTTCCGACCGATTAATCATAAATTTGAAAAATAATTGTTGCATCCACCTCCAATGCGTGGCTTAATGCACATCAACGGTTTGACGTACAGACCATTAAAGCAGTGTAGTAAGGCAAGTCCCTTCAAGAGTTATCGTTGATACCCCTCGTAGTGCACATTTCCTTTAACGCTTCAAAATCTGTAAAGCACGCCATATCGCCGAAAGGCACACTTAATTATTAAAGGTAATACACTATGTCCGGTAAAATGACTGGTATCGTAAAATGGTTCAACGCTGACAAAGGCTTCGGCTTCATCACTCCTGACGATGGCTCTAAAGACGTGTTCGTACACTTCTCTGCTATCCAGAACGATGGTTACAAATCTCTGGACGAAGGTCAGAAAGTGTCCTTCACCATCGAAAGCGGCGCTAAAGGCCCAGCAGCTGGTAACGTAACCAGCCTGTAATCTCTGCTTAAAAGCACAGAATCTAAGATCCCTGCCATTTGGCGGGGATTTTTTTATTGGAAAAACCGTTTTATATGTAGAGAAGAACAGTCCCAGGAACAATCCAGATCCGGCATCGGGATGTGGCAATCACGACAGACCACACCATCACACCCGGAACAATCACAATCATTACACTCATTATTCTTCTTTTTACGTATAACCTCGTTCAGGTGTTGCTTCTGCCTGATTGTCTGTGCCGCAAGTCGGCAATCTGCAAAACGCTGACGTATCTCGCCCCAGCCTGCAATAACACCTTTCTGTTGAATAATCTCTTTGACTGCCCCCGAACATCCCTGCGTTTGGTACAACACACTGTAAGCACAGCGATATCCTTTGCGAGGAGAAAGATGTCGTTGATAAAGCATTATCAACAGTAAAAGAAGTTTATTCATGAAGGCTCCGAACCATTCCTGTTCTCAATTAAAAACCTATTTAATAGCCAAATCCGTTCGTATTTTTTAAATAATATTCATCAAAGAAATAAATTAGGGTGCATTGAGAATACCCAACACCGTAAGAAAGGCGGGAATAACTTCCCGCCGAAGACTCTTACTCTTTCAAATTGCAGGCTAAAAATGCCACCAGCTCATAACTCTCCTGTTTAATATGCAATTCACACAGTGAATCTCTTATCATCCAGGTGAAAAATAAAAGCGTAAAACAAATCACTATTAAAGAAAGCAATTTATATTTCTGCGGCATTCCCAGCCTCCTGTGTTGATTTCCAACGAGTAAGAGGCTAACCTTATGGTGTCTATGCATAGAGGGGCCTCACTTTGATTTATAGTCAGGTGGGGCTTTTCTCTGTCTGCCTTTCGGTGATACCTGAGACAAACAGTCTCAAGCACCCGCAGCTATTCTAGCGTATATTCTGATTTCACTCTTGTTGATAAATTCCGAAAAAAATCTCACTTACTGAATAGATACATAATATTATATTCAACAGGTGATTATTAATGATAATCGTATTAACCAGGAATCATGGGGTATGTGGATTTTATTATTTATAATCAAATTCATACCCAATCTGCTGCAACATCTCAGTACCGTTCTCGTACTCGATCACACCTGATGGTGTACCTTGAAGAATATTCTCCAACACATAAGTCAGTAACTGAGCAACAAAGCGAGGTTGATTCAAATTAATATTGATTTTTACATTATTGTATAAAGCAGGCAGGCCATCATTAAATGGGCAACCACCGTAATGGTAAGTAGCAGTTCTGAAATAGATTACAAACTGTGCTTTTTTATCTTTGCTTATTATCCTTAAATAACAATCTCGCTCATCTGCATAGTAGTAACGATAAACCCAAAGCCAGGTGCGGCCAGCCACTACTATCTTTCGTAACTTTGCCATATCTCATTCCTTAAGATAAAAAAAAACCGACACCCAAAATGAATGTCGGTTTTTCGATTACTTATCAATTACTGCAACAGCGAAATATCCGCAACGCGCAGGAACAATTCGCGCAGTTTTTCCAGCATGGTCAGGCGGTTGATACGCAGATCTTTATCATCAACCATGACCATCACTTTATCGAAGAAAGCATCGACAGGTTCACGCAACTCGGCCAGTTCGACCAGCGCATCCTGGTAACGACCTTCAGCAAAGTACGGCTCCAGTTTGTCTCGCAGAACAACCACCTGCATCGCCAGTTTAATTTCTTCCGGCTCTTTCAGGGTAGAGGCATTCACGCGGTCGCTCAGCACTTCGTCAGATTTCGCCAGAATGTTGGATACACGTTTGTTCGCCGCCGCCAGTGCAGCAGCTGCATCCAGGGTACGGAAATGCGATACCGCCTTCATACGGGCATCGAAATCTGCCGGACGGGTCGGACGACGCGCCAGTACCGCCTGGATGGTGTCAACGGTGTAACCTTCGTCCTGATACCAGGCGCGGAAGCGACCGAGCATAAAGTCGATAACATCATCAACCACGTTGGCATTAGTCAGCTTATCGCCATACAGACGCACCGCTTCTTCGGTCAGCGTTTGCAGATCAAGGTTGAGGTTCTTCTCGACGATAATGCGCAGCACGCCAAGGGCCGCACGACGCAGCGCAAACGGGTCTTTGTCGCCTTTCGGATGCTGACCGATACCGAAGATACCCGCCAGGGTGTCCATCTTGTCAGCAATCGCCAGCGCACAAGCCACTGGGTTAGACGGCAGGTCATCACCGGCAAAGCGCGGCTGATACTGCTCATTCAGCGCGACGGCTACGTCTTCCGCTTCGCCATCGTGACGCGCGTAGTGCATCCCCATAACGCCCTGGGTGTCGGTGAACTCAAAGACCATGTTGGTCATCAGGTCGCACTTAGACAGCAGGCCCGCACGGGTAGCGTGGTTAACGTCTGCACCAATCTGTTCAGCAATCCAGCCAGCCAGCGCCTGAATGCGGTCAGTTTTGTCGCGCAGCGTACCCAGCTGTTGCTGGAACAGCACGGTTTGCAGACGCGGCAGATTATCTTCCAGACGTTTTTTACGGTCGGTATTAAAGAAGAACTCGGCATCTGCCAGACGTGGACGAACGACTTTCTCGTTACCGGAGATAATTTGCTGCGGATCTTTCGATTCGATGTTGGCAACGAAGATGAAGTTCGGCAGCAGTTTGCCGTCGTTCGCATACACCGGGAAGTACTTCTGGTCACCTTTCATGGTGTAAACCAGTGCTTCAGACGGCACCGCGAGGAATTTCTCTTCGAATTTCGCGGTCAGAACAACCGGCCATTCAACCAGAGAAGCCACTTCTTCCAGCAGACTTTCGCTTAAGTCAGCGTTACCGCCAATCTTACGCGCTGCTTCTTCGGCATCGGCTTTAATCTTCGCCTTACGTTCTTCGTAATCGGCGATGACTTTCCCACGCTCACGCAGAATTTCCGGATATTGATCGGCATTGTCGATAGTGAATTCCGGTTCGCCCATAAAGCGGTGACCGCGAATCACGCGATCGGACTGAATCCCCAGAATGGTTGCCGGAATGACTTTGTCGCCCAGCAGCAGGGTCACGGTGTGTACCGGACGCACGAAGTGTACGTCAGACGCGCCCCAGCGCATCAGTTTCGGGATCGGCAGTTTCGCCAGCGAAGTCGCAACCATATTCGGCAGCAGTGCTTCGGTGCTTTCGCCCTTCACATGGGCGCGATACAGCAGCCATTCGCCTTTATCGGTAGTCAAACGCTCAGCCTGGTCAACGGTAATACCGCAACCACGCGCCCAACCTTCTGCCGCTTTGCTCGGTTTGCCTTCAGCGTCGAACGCCTGGGCAATCGCCGGGCCGCGTTTTTCGATTTCACGATCCGGTTGCGCTTCCGCCAGGTTAGCTACTTTCAGCGCCAGACGACGCGGAGCAGCAAACCATTGAACGGTGCCGTGTGCGAGGCCAGCGTTATCCAGCTCCGCAGTAAAGTTCGCAGCAAAGGACTCAGCCAGGCTGCGCAGTGCTTTTGGTGGCAGCTCTTCAGTGCCGATTTCCACCAGAAAAGTTTTCTCAGACATAGCCGCCTCTTACTTATCTTTGTTGCACATCGGGAAGCCGAGGGCTTCACGGGAAGCGTAGTATGCTTCTGCCACTGCTTTAGTCAGGGTGCGAATGCGCAGAATATAGCGCTGACGCTCAGTGACGGAGATGGCTTTACGCGCATCCAGCAGGTTGAAGCTGTGGGCGGCTTTCAGAATACGCTCGTAGGCTGGCAGCGGCAGCGGATTTTCCAGCGCCAGCAACTGCTGCGCTTCTTTCTCGTATTGCTCGAAGCAGGTGAACAGGAAGTCCACATCCGCGTATTCGAAGTTGTAAGTGGACTGCTCCACTTCGTTCTGATGGAACACGTCGCCGTAGGTGGTTTTACCCAGCGGGCCGTCGCTCCAGACCAGGTCGTAAACGCTGTCTACGCCCTGAATGTACATTGCCAGACGTTCCAGACCGTAGGTGATCTCGCCGGTAACCGGTTTACACTCCAGACCACCAACCTGCTGGAAGTAAGTGAACTGTGTCACTTCCATGCCGTTCAGCCACACTTCCCAGCCCAGCCCCCAGGCACCCAGCGTCGGGTTTTCCCAGTTATCTTCCACGAAACGGATATCGTGGATAGTCGGGTCCATGCCCAGCTCTTTCAGAGAACCGAGGTACAGCTCCTGAATATTGTCCGGCGATGGCTTAATGACCACCTGGAACTGATAGTAGTGCTGTAAACGGTTGGGGTTTTCGCCATAGCGACCATCGGTCGGGCGACGAGAAGGCTGGACATAAGCAGCCGCCATCGGTTCTGGCCCCAGCGCGCGCAGACAGGTCATTGGGTGAGAGGTTCCCGCGCCGACTTCCATGTCCAATGGTTGAACAATGGTGCAGCCCTGGCGAGCCCAGTAATCCTGTAAGGTCAGGATCAAGCCCTGGAAGGTCCTGGTATCAAACTTTTGCATATTATTTCGTGCTGGATACGTGTGGATTTAAAGGAAGGGATCAGTATACCCGCTGGATGGAAGATATACAGTACGAAACGGGAAAAAGCAGGCCTTAACGCATGGAAAGATGCAAAAAATGGCCATCTGCGTCAAAAGAACAGACAAACTGCTCTTTCCGGAAGGTATAACCACGCATTTCGTAGCTCCCCTGGAACTGTTCAAATGCGGTGACGTCGATTTTTTGCTCACCGGTGTTATAACGTTTTGCTGCCTGATCCTTGCACAACGCTTCCATATTCAATGAACGCAGCGGCTCAACCTTTACCCGCTGTGCTTTCTGCTCGGGTGGCGGTGTCGAGCATCCCACTAACACAATAAGTGCCATTGCTGGAAAGAAATAGTTCATCATCATTAAATTACCGTCTTATTTGCAGGTGAGTCTTATTATTAATATCGGTATAGTGGCTGAATCTAACGAATTTCCTCAAGCCTCTATAAGCTGTAGAGATAAAACTCGGATTATTCCAGTGCACCAGCCGAATGATTTATCGGTCAGACCTTTTTTAACCAGTTACAGAGACACAGATGCAGCCCAAAATTTATTGGATTGATAACCTGCGAGGGATAGCCTGTTTAATGGTGGTGATGATTCATACCACCACCTGGTATGTAACCAACGCCCATAGCGTCAGCCCCATAACCTGGGATATCGCGAATGTTCTAAATTCTGCCTCCCGTGTCAGCGTGCCGCTATTTTTCATGATTTCCGGCTATCTCTTTTTTGGCGAACGTAGCGCCCAACCGCGTCATTTCTTGCGTATTGGCTTATGCCTGCTGTTTTATAGTGTCATCGCGTTGATCTACATTGCGCTTTTTACCGCTATCAATGTGGAGTTAGCGCTGAGAAACCTGCTACAAAAGCCTGTGTTTTATCACTTATGGTTTTTCTTCGCGATTGCGGTGATTTATCTGGTTTCGCCGCTGGTTCAGGTGAAAAACGTTAGCGGTAAAATGTTGCTGGTACTCATGGTGGTGATTGGCATCATCGCTAACCCAAACACTGTGCCACAGAAGATCGACGGCTTCGAATGGCTACCGATTAATTTATATATCAATGGCGATACTTTTTACTACATCCTGTATGGCATGTTGGGCCGCGCCATTGGCATGGTGGATACGCAACATAAATCACTGTCGTGGGTGAGCGCCGTACTGTTTGTTGCGGGGGTATTTATTATCTCTCGCGGGACATTATATGAATTACAGTGGCGCGGAAATTTTGCCGATACCTGGTATCTCTATTGCGGACCGATGGTTTTTATCTGCGCAATCGCGTTACTGACCCTGGTAAAAAATACGCTGGATACACACACTGTTCCCGGGCTTGGGCTGATATCACGCCATTCTTTAGGTATATACGGGTTCCACGCATTGATTATCCATGCGCTGCGTACCCGGGGGATTGAGCTTAAAAACTGGCCAATACTGGATATTATCTGGATCTTCTGCGCCACGCTGGCCACAAGCTTATTACTTTCTGTGCTGGTGCAACGAATCGACCGAAACAGATTCGTAAGTTGAGCAAAAGCCCGGTCACATTGACCGGGCTTACAAGGATTATTCGCTATATTCTTCCTGAGCAACCACTGTTTCTTTTGATGGGTTAACTCCAGCATCACGAATATTCTTCTGCACTGCTACTGCACCAAACAAACTTAAAAAGAAGGCCAGGCCGTAAAACCCTTTTTCGCTGAGTAATAATGTTGCATTCCACAGACCAACTATCAGTAATGCGACAGAAATGATAAAGACAACCAGACAGGTCATATAATAAATGGATGTAGTGGGGATGCCTTCATATTTGTCCCGCACAGTTTTTTGATAAGATGCGGCTGAAAATAGTCCTAGCACCAGAACAGCAAAGTAATATCCTTTTTCATTTAACTGCATTTCCGCATTCCATAGCCCTAATAAATAGGTAACAATACCGCCGCCAAGCGCTATCCATGACACAATGCTAAATGCTGGAGAATAGGTTGATATTTTGTTTTCCATCACAGTATTCCTTTCATTCCTGAATGCGTAAGAGCTTTATGTTGCTCATGCCGAGTGAAACAAACGCATTTGACCAAACAAGCAGACAAAAAAGGCGATGGGGTAGATCACCATTTCATAAGCATTGATAGGTGCATTTAAAACGCCGATAAACAACAGACCGATAGTGATTAACGCAACTAACTGGCAGATGCGAATAAACATGTCATCCAGTTGCCCGAGTTTTTCAGCACGAAGATAAGCATAATTGCCAAACGTTCCCGTCATTAACACGCCGAGAAAATAGCCTTTGCCGCTTAACAATGGGCATGAGATCCCTAGCCCAACCAGATAAACCAACGCCCCGACAACGAATAATAGTTTTGCCACAGTCTTTGAGGTTTTCATAATGATCTCCGTATCTACCAGCGATACATTACGATTAACCAACGAAAGACAAAACTGAAAAACACCATTAACAAATGATTTTCAGAATAAATTCATATGAAATATTAATGAATTGATAATATATATAGACGAAAATTATCCCCTGCCCGGTCAGGCGGGGGATAAGTTTACGCCATTAGTGGCAGAAGTTGCTGATAGAGACGACGGAATGTTTCGCGTCGTGGCTGATAAGCGGCATGATGCTGCGCGTTCGGCATATGCGACTGCTCTAACGGCAGTTGCGGCAACAATTCACTGAGCGATTTATCTGGATTCACCGCAATCTGCGCCAACCTTGCTGCGCCCAGTGCAGGCCCTACATCACCACCCGTGCGGTAATCCAACTGCTGACCGCAGATATCCGCCAGCATCTGACGCCAGTACTCACTACGCGCTCCACCACCAATCAGGGTAATACTTTGCGGTTTAATGCCGCAGGCGTGCACTACATCCATGCCATCGGCCAGCGCATATCCCACGCCTTCCAGCACTGCTCGCGCCAGTTCATTAGGGCCGTGTTGATGGGTCAGGCCAAAGAAAACCCCCTTCGCCTGTGGATTATTGTGCGGGGTACGCTCGCCGGAAAGATAAGGCAAAAACCAGATTGGCTCGGCACTTTCATCTGCCTGTTGCGCAGCTGCAATTAAGGCCTGGACATTACTCAGGCCGGTTAATTTCGCGGCCCAATCCAGACACGATGCTGTACTCAACATCACCGACATTAAATGCCAACGCTCTGGTAATGCATGGCAAAAGCTGTGTACGGCGCTTTCCGGCTTGCTTAAGAACCCTTCGCTCACCGCAAAATAAACACCAGAAGTTCCCAGCGACAGCATTGCCTGATTGGCATCAACCATACCCACACCAACCGCGCCAGCCGCATTATCGCCGCCGCCCGCGACAACAGGCACTGCCGCCATTCCCCATGCTTTTGCCACCTCGGGTAGCAAAGTCCCGGTAACTTCACTGCCTTCGTATAATGCTGGCATCTGGTCACGGGACAGCTGGCAAGCTTGCAGCATGACATCACTCCAGTCACGCTTCGCGACATCCAGCCACATGGTGCCTGCCGCATCAGACATATCACTGGCAAACTCTCCGGTCATACGCAGACGCAAATAATCTTTTGGCAATAAAACTTTGTCTACCTGACGGAATATATCTGGCTCATGGCGTTGCACCCACAGCAGCTTAGGCGCGGTAAATCCGGGCATCATCAGATTGCCGGTTATAGCGCGCGAATCCGGGACTCGTGCTTCAAGCAAAGCGCACTCTTGCGCACAGCGCCCGTCATTCCACAAAATCGCTGGACGTAATACCTGCTGCCGAGCATCAAGTAACGTTGCTCCGTGCATCTGTCCGGCAATACCTAACGCCTTAACCTCTTGCAAAGAATATTGTCGCGCAAGCGTTCTCACTGCACGATCTGTTGCCTGCCACCACTGTTCCGGGTCTTGTTCAGACCAGAGGGGATGCGGGCGAGAAACGGTTAGTTTTTCTGTTTGTGAAGCAATTACCTCACCCTGTTCGTTGAGCAGAATGACTTTCACGCCCGATGTGCCAAGATCTATCCCGATATACATAGCGATCGTTCCTTAAAAAATGCCCGGTATCGCTACCGATAACCGGGCCAACGGACTGCACAGTTAGCCGTTATTTGTCGAACAGATAATGGTTTACCAGATTTTCTAACTGCTCCTGGCGACCACTCTGATGCACCGGTGCAAGATTATGTTCCTGGGCATATTTTGCTAAATCCGCCAGTGACATTTGGCCTTTCAGAATTTGCTGGCCCAGTTCGCTATTCCAGCCGGAATAACGTTGCGCGACGCGTTTATCCAGCTCACCGTCTTCAATCATACGTGCTGCAATTTTCAGCGCCAGTGCCATCGTATCCATCGCGCCAATATGACCGTAAAACAGGTCATATTTATCGGTGCTCTGACGACGTACTTTGGCATCGAAGTTCAAACCACCGGTGGTAAAACCGCCCGCTTTGAGAATTTCATACATCACCAGCGCATTTTCTTCCACGCTGTTCGGGAACTGGTCGGTATCCCAGCCCAACTGCGCGTCACCACGGTTAGCATCGACAGAACCGAACAGACCAAGCGCAATGGCGGTGGCAATTTCATGGTGGAAAGAGTGCCCCGCCAACGTTGCGTGGTTTGCTTCAATATTCAGTTTAATCTCTTTTTCCAGGCCAAACTGCTTCAGGAAGCCGTAGACCGTCGCGGCATCGTAATCATATTGATGTTTGGTCGGCTCTTGCGGTTTCGGTTCGATAAGCAGAGTACCCTGGAAACCGATTTTATGTTTATGCTCAACCACCATCTGCATAAAGCGGCCAATCTGTTCACGCTCCTGACGCAAATCGGTATTCAGCAGCGTTTCGTAACCTTCGCGACCGCCCCACAGCACATAGTTTTCACCACCCAGTTTATGCGTCGCTTCCATCGCCGTAACGACTTGTGTTGCTGCCCAGCTGAAAACTTCCGGGTCGGGATTCGTAGCTGCGCCCGCACCATAACGTGGGTTAGTAAAGCAGTTAGCGGTTCCCCACAGCAGTTTCACGCCGCTCTCTTCTTGTTTACCTGCCAGCACATCGACCATTTGCGCAAAGTTATTGATGTACTCTTTTAACGATGCGCCTTCCGGGGAAACGTCCACATCGTGGAAGCAATAAAAAGGCACATGTAATTTGTGGAAAAACTCAAATGCGACATCTGCTTTACGCTTCGCCAATGCCAGCGCCTCGCCAGGTTGCTGCCAGGGACGGTTAAACGCGCCTACGCCAAACATATCCGCCCCGTTCCAGCAGAAGGTGTGCCAGTAGCAAGCGGCAAAACGCAAATGGTCTTCCATACGCTTACCCAACACCAATTCGTCGGGGTTGTAGTGACGGAATGCTAACGGGTTAGAGGATTTCGGGCCTTCATAACGAACGCGATCGAGCTGGTCAAAATAAGCTTGCATAATGAACTCCATAATCAGGTAATGCCGCGGGTGATGGATGATGTCGTAATATTGGGCACTCCCTTTAAGTTGCTCAATTATGTTATTTCACACTGCTATTGAGATAATTCACAAGTGTGCGCTCGCTCGCAAAATAAAAGGGAATGATGAAATTGGGTAATTACTCGAAGAGAAAAATGCAACAAATTCGATTAACCAACAAAAATAAGATCTCGGTCATAAATCAAGAAATAAACGAAAAATCGTAATCGAAAGATAAAAATCTGTAATTGTTTTCCCCCATTTAGTTGCTAAAAATTGGTCACGTTTAACGCGGTGATTGTGACTTTTTAAAGCTACCCTCTAACAAAAGAAGGCCTCTGAACCATGAAAATAAAGAACATTTTACTCACCCTGTGCACCTCACTTCTGCTAACCAACGTTGCGGCACATGCTAAAGAAGTCAAAATCGGTATGGCTATTGATGATCTCCGTCTTGAGCGCTGGCAGAAAGACCGGGATATTTTCGTGAAAAAAGCTGAATCTCTCGGTGCAAAAGTATTTGTGCAGTCTGCAAATGGCAACGAAGAAACTCAAATGTCGCAGATTGAAAACATGATTAACCGGGGAGTCGATGTTCTTGTCATTATTCCGTATAACGGACAGGTATTAAGTAACGTTGTAAAAGAAGCAAAACAAGAAGGCATTAAAGTATTAGCTTACGACCGCATGATTAATGATGCTGATATCGACTTTTATATTTCTTTCGATAACGAAAAAGTGGGTGAACTACAAGCAAAAGCGCTGGTCGATATCGTCCCGCAAGGAAATTATTTCCTGATGGGCGGCTCTCCAGTAGATAACAACGCTAAGCTTTTCCGCGCCGGGCAAATGAAAGTATTAAAACCTTACGTCGACTCCGGGAAAATTAAAGTCGTAGGCGACCAATGGGTTGATGGCTGGTTACCAGAAAACGCGCTGAAAATTATGGAAAACGCGTTGACCGCCAACAATAACAAAATTGACGCTGTTGTTGCTTCTAACGATGCTACTGCTGGCGGGGCTATTCAGGCATTAAGCGCACAAGGTTTGTCAGGGAAAGTCGCCATTTCCGGTCAGGATGCGGATCTCGCCGGTATTAAACGCATTGCTGCGGGTACGCAAACCATGACGGTGTATAAACCGATTACTCTTCTGGCAAATACTGCCGCGGAAATTGCCGTTGAACTGGGTAACGATCAACAACCTAAAGCAGATACCACGCTGAATAATGGGCTGAAAGATGTTCCATCCCGCCTGCTGACACCTATTGATGTGAATAAAAACAACATCAAAGACACGGTGATTAAAGACGGTTTCCACAAGGAGAGCGAGCTTTAAGCGTTACGTCCCTGTCGACAACGGGGACGTGATTTCTCTCCATGCCGCATGAACTGATTGGCTTAGGTGGAGTCGTTATGTCTTATCTACTTGAAATGAAGAGCATTACCAAAACTTTCGGCAGCGTAAAGGCGATAGATAACGTCAGTTTGCGGCTAAATGCTGGTGAGATCGTCTCACTTTGCGGTGAGAACGGTTCTGGTAAATCAACATTAATGAAAGTGCTATGCGGAATTTATCCCTTTGGCAGTTACGAAGGCGAAATTACTTTTGCTGGTGAAGTAATACAGGCAAGTCACATCCGCGATACCGAACGCAAAGGTATTGCCATCATTCACCAGGAATTAGCATTGGTGAAAGAGTTGACCGTGCTGGAAAATATCTTTCTTGGCAATGAGATAACCCGCAATGGGGTCATGGATTATGACCAGATGACGCTACGCTGTCAGAAACTGTTAGCGCAAGTCAGCTTATCCATTTCACCAGATACCCGCGTTGGTGATTTAGGGCTTGGGCAACAACAACTCGTTGAAATTGCCAAGGCACTAAATAAACAGGTGCGTTTATTAATTCTCGATGAACCAACCGCCTCATTAACTGAGCTGGAAACCACAGTTTTACTGGATATTATTCGCGATCTGCAACAACACGGCATCGCATGTATCTATATTTCTCACAAGCTCAACGAAGTCAAAGCGATTTCCGACACAATTTGTGTTATTCGCGACGGTCAACACATAGGTACGCGTGATGCAGCCGGAATGAGCGAAGACGATATTATCACCATGATGGTTGGGCGAGAATTAACGGCACTGTACCCAAACGAACCACATACCACTGGCGATGAAATATTACGCATAGAACATCTGACGGCATGGCATCCGGTTAATCGTCATATTAAACGGGTTAACGATGTCTCGTTTTCCCTGAAACGTGGCGAAATACTGGGGATTGCTGGACTGGTCGGCGCTGGTCGCACCGAAACTATTCAATGCCTTTTTGGCGTTTGGCCCGGACAATGGGAAGGGAAAATCTATATTGATGGCAAACAAGTGGATATTCGTAATTGCCAGCAAGCCATCGCCCAGGGTATTGCAATGGTGCCAGAAGACAGAAAGCGTGATGGCATCGTTCCGGTAATGGCAGTTGGTAAAAATATTACCCTCGCCGCACTCAACAAATTTACCGGGGGTATTAGCCAGCTTGATGATGCCGCAGAGCAAAAATGTATTCTGGAATCTATCCAGCGACTCAAAGTGAAAACGTCGTCTCCGGAACTTGCTATTGGACGTTTAAGCGGCGGCAATCAACAAAAAGCGATCCTGGCACGCTGTCTGTTACTCAACCCGCGCATTCTCATTCTTGATGAACCTACCAGGGGTATCGATATTGGCGCGAAATACGAGATCTACAAATTAATTAACCAACTCGTCCAGCAGGGTATCGCCGTTATTGTCATCTCTTCTGAATTACCTGAAGTACTTGGTCTTAGCGATCGCGTACTGGTGATGCATGAAGGAAAACTAAAAGCCAACCTGATAAATCATAACCTGACTCAGGAGCAGGTGATGGAAGCCGCATTGAGGAGCGAACATCATGTCGAAAAGCAATCCGTCTGAAGTGAAATTAGCCGTACCGACATCCGGTGGCTTCTCTGTGCTGAAGTCACTGAATTTACAAGTTTTCGTGATGATTGCAGCAATCATCGCCATCATGCTGTTCTTTACCTGGACTACTGACGGCGCCTATTTAAGCGCCCGTAACGTCTCCAACTTGCTACGCCAGACCGCGATTACTGGCATCCTTGCGGTAGGGATGGTGTTCGTCATAATTTCTGCCGAAATCGACCTCTCGGTCGGCTCGATGATGGGGCTATTAGGCGGCGTCGCCGCTATCTGCGACGTCTGGTTAGGCTGGCCTCTGCCACTCACCATTATTGTGACGCTGGTTCTGGGCCTGCTTCTCGGCGCATGGAATGGTTGGTGGGTCGCGTACCGCAAAGTGCCTTCATTTATTGTCACCCTGGCGGGCATGTTGGCATTTCGCGGCATCCTCATTGGCATCACCAACGGTACGACGGTTTCACCCACCAGCGCCGCGATGTCACAAATTGGACAGAGCTATCTACCCGCCAGCACCGGTTTCATTATTGGCGCGCTTGGCTTAATGGCTTTTGTCGGCTGGCAATGGCGTGGAAGAATGCGCCGACAAGCTTTGGGTTTACAGTCTCCGGCATCTACAGCGGTGGTCGGTCGCCAGGCTTTGACCGCCATCATCGTATTAGGCGCAATCTGGCTACTGAATGATTACCGTGGCGTTCCTACTCCTGTCCTGCTGCTGACGTTGCTGTTACTCGGCGGCATGTTTATGGCAACAAGGACAGCTTTCGGGCGGCGCATTTACGCTATTGGCGGCAATCTGGAAGCGGCGCGACTCTCCGGGATTAACGTAGAACGCACCAAACTTGTCGTGTTTGCTATCAACGGTTTGATGGTGGCCATCGCGGGGTTAATCCTCAGTTCACGGCTTGGTGCAGGCTCGCCTTCTGCCGGTAATATCGCCGAACTGGATGCCATTGCAGCCTGCGTGATTGGCGGCACCAGTCTGGCTGGCGGCGTAGGGAGTGTTGCGGGGGCTGTGATGGGGGCATTCATCATGGCTTCGCTGGATAACGGCATGAGTATGATGGATGTTCCGACCTTCTGGCAGTATATCGTCAAAGGTGCGATTCTGTTGCTGGCAGTATGGATGGACTCCGCAACCAAACGCCGTTCCTGATTTTGATAAAAATTTTCTCAAAACCGGTAACGTGTTGCCGGTTTTGAGTTTTTGCATGATTCAGCAGGAAAAGAACCATGTTTACTAAACGTCACCGAATCACATTACTGTTCAATGCTAATAAAGCCTATGACCGTCAAGTTGTAGAAGGTGTGGGGGAATATTTACAGGCGTCACAATCGGAATGGGATATTTTCATTGAAGAAGATTTCCGCGCCCGCATTGATAAAATCAAGGACTGGTTAGGAGATGGCGTTATTGCCGACTTTGACGATAAACAAATCGAGCAAGCGTTGGCTGATGTCGACGTCCCCATTGTCGGGGTTGGCGGCTCGTATCACCTGGCAGAAAGCTATCCGCCCGTACATTACATTGCCACTGATAACTATGCGCTGGTTGAAAGCGCATTTTTGCATTTAAAAGAAAAAGGCGTTAACCGCTTTGCTTTTTATGGTCTGCCAGAGTCGAGTGGCAAAAGATGGGCTGCCGAACGCGAATATGCTTTTCGCCAGCTTGTCGCCGAAGAAAAGTACCGTGGTGTCGTTTATCAGGGACTGGAAACTGCACCAGAAAACTGGCAGCACGCGCAAAACCGGTTGGCCGACTGGTTGCAAACGCTACCACCGCAAACCGGGATTATTGCCGTTACTGACGCCCGGGCGCGGCATATTCTGCAAGTTTGCGAGCATCTGCATATTCCCGTACCGGAAAAACTATGCGTAATTGGCATCGATAACGAAGAGCTGACCCGCTATCTTTCTCGCGTCGCGCTTTCTTCGGTTGCCCAGGGCGCACGGCAAATGGGCTATCAGGCGGCAAAACTTCTGCATCGGTTGTTAGATAAAGAAGCGATGCCGTTGCAGCGGATTTTGGTCCCGCCAGTACGCGTCATTGAACGGCGTTCTACGGATTACCGTTCGTTGACCGACCCGGCTGTTATTCAGGCCATGCATTACATCCGCAATCATGCCTGTAAAGGGATTAAAGTGGATCAGGTGCTGGACGCTGTCGGCATATCACGATCCAATCTTGAGAAGCGTTTTAAAGAAGAGGTGGGCGAAACCATACACGCAATGATTCATGCCGAGAAGCTGGAGAAAGCGCGCAGCCTGCTAATTTCAACAACCTTATCAATCAACGAAATATCGCAAATGTGCGGTTATCCATCGTTGCAATATTTCTACTCTGTATTTAAAAAAGCATATGACACAACGCCGAAAGAGTATCGCGATGTAAACAGCGAGGTCCTGCTGTAGCAGGAGGGGAAAAGCCGCCAGGCATGATAAGACGCGCCAGCGTCGCATCAGGTAACGCAGCACAACCACCTGATGCGAGCAAAAGCCTTATCCGACCAACAAGTCGGATAAGGCTCGAGGGAATGCAATTACATATGCGCAGCGATTAACCGCTGGTTATCCTGGTACATCGCGAACAGGTAGTTGTTATAACTCTGTCCCTTCGTTGAATAACCTTTCAGCTTGTGAATCATCGCTGTGGCGGTGACTTCCTGATCAGCTTTACGCAATTGTGCACGTGATTTACGGAACGAAGCGTAAGCCGGGTGCGTATTCAGGTTAGTGACATAGGCGCTCACCGATTCTTTGACAGAACTGAACTGTGAGTAGCCCTTCACTTTACCCGGCGCATTGGTACAACGCCCTTTCATGCACTTCATGCCAAACAGGTTGTTGTTGTTACGCGCCAGCTTCGACGTCCCCCAACCACTTTCTGCCGCAGCCATCGTCGCCACCATACTGGTCGGGATAATGTCTACGCGTTCAAGCAGCGTATTCCACGGGATTTTTCGTGTATTACCAGACCACTTCACCTTATAGCGTTTGGCGATGTCTTTCAGACGCGCACGCTCTGCAGGCGACCATTGGCCCTGGTACTGTTTTGAAATCAGCCAGTTACGTTCCGCCGTAATGGCAGCATTTTGGCTGGTAATGTAAGGCATTACGGTCCGGAGAAACGCTTTTTTCCTTGGTGTTCCGGAAGGGTATTTTCGCAAATCAGGAAGTGAACTGCTCTTTGCACTATTGCGAGAATACTCTTGTTTACTGCTTACCTGTTTATTACTAGCTTTGGTTATGTGGGACTTTTGACTCGCTGTTGTCGTGTGCGTTTTCGCTAACACCTCACTCGAAAACATCAGAGTGAGTAACATAAGAATCATCGCCCCATATCGTCGTATGGGAGTCAAAATCATCAGTTCTCCTGGTCGGATTTAATCATTCCAACACCTTATATTTTTCACAAATTTGAGAGTTGAATCTCAAATCATATCAAAAATAGCTGTCAAGAGCACCCCAAGGAATAGTCCAAATCTGAAACTATGTCACGTGTTAACCGTTCAGATTGGCGCTAAATCGCAGAAAATGTGGGGTTTATCGCAAAAAATAAACTTAAATCTCAGGTGAAATACTCCCCCTTTCGTCTCATCCTGGCGCAATCCTCATCAGGGATGAGTTTTACCAGTATTATCACTGGCAAACTGGTGAAATTCGCAGCAACAAGGACTCATCCGTTATGAAACTTGCCGCCTGTTTTCTGATACTCCTGCCCAGTGTTGCCATTGCCGCCGACTGGACATCTCAGGGATTTCCCACCTTTGCTGAACAAAGTGCAGGAACATTTGTTAGTCATGCCCAGCTGACCAAAGGTACGCGACCGCTGACGCTAAATTTTAACCAACAATGCTGGCAGCCTGCGGATGCGATAAAACTCAATCAGATGCTTTCTCTCAAACCTTGCGACAGCACGCCCCCTCAGTGGCGATTGTTCAGGAACGGTGAATATACGCTGCAAATAGATACCCGCTCCGGCACACCAACGTTGATGATTTCGGTCCAGAACACCGCCGAACCGGTAGCAAACCAGGTCCGCGAATGCCCAAAATGGGATGGAAAACCACTGACACTTAATGTCAGCGGCACTTTCCCGGAAGGTACGGTAGTCCGGGATTATTACAGCCAGCAAATCGCGACGGTGAAGAACGGCCAAATAACGTTACAACCTGCCGCCACCAGCAATGGTTTACTTCTATTGGAACGCGCGGAAACTGACGCACCTGCCCCTTTCAACTGGCATAACGCCACGGTTTACTTTGTGCTAACAGACCGTTTCGAAAACGGCGATCCCAGCAATGACCAGAGCTACGGACGTCATAAAGACGGCATGGAGGAAATTGGCACTTTCCACGGCGGTGATTTACGCGGCCTGACCAACAAACTGGATTATCTCCAGCAGCTGGGCGTCAATGCTTTATGGATAAGCGCCCCATTTGAGCAAATTCACGGCTGGGTCGGCGGCGGTACGAAAGGCGATTTCCCACATTATGCCTACCACGGTTATTACACACAGGACTGGACGAATCTTGATGCCAATATGGGCAACGAAGCCGATCTACGGACGCTGGTTGATAGCGCGCACCAGCGCGGTATCCGCATTATTTTTGATGTGGTGATGAACCACACCGGCTATGCCACGCTGGCGGATATGCAGGAGTATCAGTTTGGCGCGTTATACCTTTCAGGTGACGAAGTGAAAAAAACGCTGGGTGAACGCTGGAGCGACTGGAAACCTACCGCCGGGCAAACCTGGCATAGCTTTAACGATTACATTAATTTCAGCGACAAAACAGGCTGGGATAAATGGTGGGGGAAAAACTGGATCCGTACCGATATCGGCGATTACGACAATCCTGGATTCGACGATCTCACCATGTCGCTAGCCTTTTTGCCGGATATCAAAACCGAATCAACTACCGCTTCTGGTCTGCCGGTGTTCTATAAAAACAAACCGGATACCCACGCCAAAGCCATTGACGGCTATACGCCGCGCGATTACTTAACCCACTGGTTAAGTCAATGGGTCCGCGACTACGGTATTGATGGTTTTCGGGTCGATAC
The DNA here is from genome assembly GCF_005781135.1 of Escherichia sp. E3659. Lineage (NCBI taxonomy): Bacteria > Pseudomonadati > Pseudomonadota > Gammaproteobacteria > Enterobacterales > Enterobacteriaceae > Escherichia > Escherichia sp. E3659. The sequence goes on from NZ_VATQ01000004.1 coordinate 75,266, forward strand.
CGCCAAACATGTTGAGTTGCCCGCCTGGCAGCAACTGAAAACTCAGGCCAGCGCCGCACTTCGCGAATGGAAAAAAGCTAACCCCGAGAAAGCATTAGATGACACACCTTTCTGGATGACCGGTGAAGCCTGGGGTCATGGTGTAATGCAAAGCGACTACTATCGCCACGGATTCGACGCGATGATCAATTTCGATTATCAGGAACAGGCGGCGAAAGCGGTCGATTGCCTGGCGCAGATGGATACCACCTGGCAGCAAATGGCCGAGAAATTGCAAGATTTCAATGTGTTGAGCTATCTCTCCTCGCATGATACCCGCTTGTTCCGCGAAGGGGACGACAAAGCAGCAGAGTTATTGTTACTCGCGCCAGGTGCAGTGCAAATCTTTTATGGTGATGAATCCTTACGTCCGTTCGGCCCCACCGGTTCTGATCCCCTACAAGGCACACGTTCTGATATGAACTGGCAGGATATCAGTGGTAAATCTGCCGCCAGCGTCGCGCACTGGCAGCGCATCAGTCAGTTCCGCGCACGGCATCCAGCCATTGGCGCAGGCAAACAAACGGCGCTTTCGCTGAAACAGGGGTACGGATTTGTCCGTGAACACGGCGACGATAAAGTAATGGTCGTCTGGGCGGGACAACAGTAACTTTTCCGGCTTCCCGTGCGGCAGTACGTCAGGAAGCCACGCAGCCTAAAATACCAGCCTAATCGAAAACCACAGCATAAAGTGTCAATCCCCCGTCAACAGCGTGATTTGCACCCTGGCAAATGTAGCGTTATTGTTACCTTCCTTGCTACAGAGTTCGACAGATATCCCGCTATGACATTCTCCCTTTTTGGTGACAAATTTACCCGCCACTCCGGCATTACGCTGCTGATGGAAGATCTGAACGACGGTTTACGCACCCCCGGCGCGATTATGCTTGGCGGCGGCAATCCGGCGCAGATCCCGGAAATGCAGGACTATTTCCAGACGCTGCTAACCGACATGCTGGAAAGTGGCAAAGCCACTGATGCGCTGTGCAATTACGATGGGCCACAGGGGAAAACGGAGCTGCTGTCTCTGCTTGCCGGTATGTTACGCGAGAAGCTGGGTTGGGATATCGAACCACAGAATATTGCACTAACAAACGGTAGCCAGAGCGCCTTTTTCTACTTATTTAACCTGTTTGCCGGACGCCGTGCCGATGGCCGGGTCAAAAAAGTACTGTTCCCGCTGGCACCGGAATATATTGGCTACGCGGATGCCGGGCTGGAAGAGGATCTGTTTGTCTCTACGCGTCCGAATATCGAACTACTTCCAGAGGGCCAGTTTAAATATCACGTCGATTTCGAACATCTGCGCATTGGCGAAGAGACGGGGATGATTTGCGTCTCGCGACCGACGAACCCAACAGGTAATGTGATAACCGATGAAGAGTTGCTGAAGCTGGATGCGCTGGCGAATCAGCACGGGATCCCGCTGGTGATTGATAACGCCTATGGCGTCCCGTTCCCGGGCATCATCTTTAGCGAAGCGCGCCCGCTGTGGAATCCGAATATCGTGCTATGCATGAGCCTTTCCAAGCTAGGTCTGCCAGGTTCGCGCTGCGGCATTATCATCGCCAATGAAAAAATCATCACCGCCATCACTAATATGAACGGCATTATCAGTCTCGCGCCTGGCGGCATTGGTCCGGCGATAATGTGTGAAATGATTAAGCGTAACGATCTGCTGCGCCTGTCAGAAACGGTCATCAAGCCGTTCTATTACCAGCGTGTTCAGGAGACTATCGCCATCATTCGCCGCTATTTACCGGAAGATCGCTGCCTGATTCATAAACCAGAAGGGGCAATATTCCTCTGGTTATGGTTTAAGGATTTGCCGATTACCACCGAGCAACTCTATCAGCGCCTGAAAGCGCGCGGCGTGCTGATGGTGCCAGGCCACAACTTCTTCCCAGGGCTGGATAAACCGTGGCCGCATACACATCAATGTATGCGCATGAACTACGTACCAGAGCCGGAGAAAATTGAGGCGGGTGTGAAGATTCTGGCGGAAGAGATTGAACGCGCCTGGGCTGAAAGCCATTAAAAATTGCCTGATGCGCTGCGCTTATCAGACCTACATAATTTCTGCAATCAATTGAATTTGTAGGCCGGAAAAGGCGTTTACGCCGCATCTGGCATAAACAAAGCGCACTATTCCGGCGTTGAGAAACGCCGGAAAAACGTTTCAAACAGGCTGCTGCTGTAGCCGATGCCGCTGCACTTTCTCGACATCCATACATTGCAACGCCTGTGTCGGGCAGGCTTCAACACAGGCCGGTCCCGTCGCCCGATGCCAGCACAGATCGCACTTAATCGCCCTCGCCTTTTTGCGCGAAGAAACGACCTCCATCGCACCAAACGGGCAAGCCAGCATACAGCTTTTACAGCCAATGCAACGTGATTGTTCAACGAAAATATGCCCATGTTCGCGGCTTATCGCCTCCACAGGGCAGACATTCGCACACGGAGCATCTTCACACTGATGACAGGCTACTGCCGTGGTCCAGGTATGGTCTTTGATGACTCGAATTCGCGAAATAAACTCGCCCGGCGACAACGCAGAGCAATCCTGATTTTCCTGATGCGACACCGCGCAAGCCACTTCACAGGTACGGCAACCGATACATTTCGTCGCATCCGCAATAATAAACCGGTTCATGATCACTCCTTTGCACTAAAACAGCAGAGTGCCAGAGAGCGCCCCTCTACTGCTTTGATCCAACGAAGGAAATGTTAAAGTTTTGTCACCTGTCTAAAGCGTTATGTGATTGCACTCTGGTCGTCTCTGACAGTAAATCCCAGTTCATTAGAGATAGCCTGAGCGGTTTCACGCAGTGGTTTCAGGAGATTTTTCTCCCCCACCTGTTTCAACCGTGATGTCGAAAGCGAAATCGACACGGCGTACGGCACCCGCCCATGAATATCAAACACCGGAACAGCAATACAGGAGACACCGAGTTCGTTTTCTTCTCTGTCCATTGCTACTCCGCTTTCACGAATGTGCGCCAGTTCGTCGAACATCGCAGGTAACTCGGTAATGGTATTGCGGGTTAACGGCTGGATTTCATTCTGATGGCTTTCCCAGTACGACTTCACGTAGTCCGGGTGACCAAACGCCATGTAGACCTTGCCCATTGCGGAACAGTAGAGCGGCATATGCTGGCCAATATAGGCGCGGGTACGTAGCATCCCGGTGGTGGGCTCGAGTTTATAAATCAAAATAGCGTGATCATCTTCGCGGCTGGAGAAGTTAATGGTTTCTCCGGTGGCAATGTTCAGCGTCTCAAGATGCGGCGCAGCAATATGAATAATATTCAGCGAAGACAGAGCCTTCTGACCGACGGCAATAAATTTGGTGGTCAGGCGGTAACTCCCTGCGGCGGGCGCGGTAGTCACATAGCCACAGGATTGTAACCCCTGCAATAAGCGATGGACGGTACTCTTATTTAAACCTGCCAGTTCCGAAAGATGCGCCAGCGGGCAACCGTTTGGATAGTTGCTGAGGATCTCAATTAACATCAAACCACGAAATAGGCTCTGGCTTCCGGCTGGCCTTTCTTTTTCTTGCGTCATCTCGCCCTCTTTTTTCCCCATGTCCAGGTTCCCCTTTTGTCGCGTCCTGATGGTAGCGCAAAGTGTGTCATAGTTCACGATCTGGGCAGATAATTTGCAACCATTTGATTTTAATGATTTTTGAAATTCACGGCGCGGATTGCTTTGTTAAAACGCGATCGATATATTTGAAATCAAATTTCGCATATTGAAATTTAAAGACAAAAAAGCGATCAAAAAAACAAGGAAGCCAGGGATGAAAGTAACATTTGAGCAGTTAAAAGCAGCCTTTAATCGGGTCTTAATTTCACGCGGCGTTGACAGCGAAACGGCTGACGCCTGCGCAGAGATGTTCGCCCGCACCACCGAGTCCGGCGTTTATTCTCACGGCGTTAACCGTTTCCCACGCTTCATTCAACAACTGGATAATGGCGATATCATTCCTGACGCCCAACCAAAACGCGTGACCAGCCTCGGCGCAATTGAGCAGTGGGACGCCCAGCGTTCGATCGGTAACCTGACGGCGAAAAAGATGATGGATCGCGCCATTGAACTGGCGGCAAATCATGGGATTGGCCTGGTGGCGTTACGTAATGCCAACCACTGGATGCGCGGTGGCAGCTATGGCTGGCAGGCGGCGGAGAAAGGCTACATTGGCATCTGCTGGACCAACTCCATCGCCGTAATGCCGCCATGGGGCGCAAAAGAATGTCGCATCGGCACTAACCCGCTGATCGTCGCCATTCCTTCCACGCCGATCACCATGGTCGATATGTCGATGTCGATGTTTTCCTACGGCATGTTAGAAGTTAACCGCCTGGCAGGTCGTCAGCTCCCGGTAGATGGTGGCTTTGATGATGAGGGCAATTTGACCAAAGAACCTGGCGTTATCGAGAAAAATCGCCGCATTTTGCCGATGGGCTACTGGAAAGGTTCGGGCATGTCGATTGTGCTGGATATGATCGCTACTCTCCTTTCTGATGGTGCATCGGTTGCTGAAGTCACCCAGGATAACAGCGACGAATACGGCATTTCGCAAATCTTTATCGCCATTGAAGTAGACAAACTGATCGAAGGCACCACCCGCGACGCCAAGCTACAACGCATCATGGATTACGTTACCAGTGCCGAGCGTGCTGACGAAAATCAGGCCATTCGCTTACCCGGCCACGAATTTACTACCCTGCTGGCCGAAAACCGCCGTAACGGCATCACCGTTGATGACAGTGTGTGGGAAAAAATCCAGGCGTTATAAGGAGATAAGCCATGATTTTTGGACATATCGCGCAACCTAACCCGTGCCGTTTGCCCGCCGCCATTGAAAAGGCGCTCGATTTTCTGCGCGCTACCAACTTCAATGTCCTGGAGCCGGGCGTTGTCGAAATCGACGGTAAAAATATTTATGCGCAAATTATCGATTTAACGACGCGCGAGGCGGTGGAAAACCGCCCGGAAGTGCATCGTCGCTATATCGATATCCAGTTCCTGGCATGGGGCGAAGAGAAAATCGGCATTGCTATTGATACAGGAAATAATAAAGTCAGCGAATCCCTATTAGAGCAGCGCGATATTATTTTTTATCACAATAGTGAACATGAATCATTTATAGAAATGATACCGGGCAGCTACGCTATTTTCTTCCCGCAGGATGTTCACCGACCGGCATGTAATAAAAATGCCACAACGGCAATACGGAAAATCGTGGTTAAAGTGGCCCTCTCTGCTTTATAAAAAAATTATTACTGGAGCACAAAATGAAAGCGAATAATGCCGGTTATATTATCGGTGCGTATCCCTGTGCACCTTCTTTTCACCAAAGAAGTGAAGAGGAAGAGAAGGAATTCTGGCGACAATTATCAGATACCCCTGATATTCTCGGTCTGGAACAACCCTGCCTGGAAAATTTTCATCCTCTTGGCGATCAATGGTTACTCCGTCATACACCAGAGAGCTGGAAATTTGTCGTCACCGCTGTGATGGAAACTATGCGTCGTCGCAGCGAAAACAACGGTTTTGGCCTCGCCTCCAGCGATGAAGAGCAGCGTCAGGCGTGCGTGGCGTACTATCGCCACTTGTTGAATAAAATCAACTCATTGCAGGTAAATAAAGTCCTCGCACTGGAGATCCAGGCTGCACCGTTAGCAACGAATCCCAATGTTATGCAAGCGACGGATGCTTTTGCCCGCTCGTTGAAAGAAATCGTCAGTTGGGACTGGCCGTGCAAACTGCTGCTGGAACACTGCGATGCCATGACGTCTTCTGCACCCCGTAAAGGTTTTCTGCCTTTAGAAAATGTTCTGCAGGTCATTGCCGGTTATGACGTCAGTATCTGTATTAACTGGGCACGCTCTGCTATTGAAGGGCGCAATACAGCGTTGCCGCTGACCCATACCCAAATGACGAAACAGGCCGGGAAACTCGGCGCGTTGATGTTCTCTGGTACGACGCTAAACGGAGCATACGGCGAATGGCAGGATTTGCACGCGCCGTTTGCACCTTTCTGTGCAGAAAGCCTGATGACCACAGATCATGTTCGCGAGTTATTTAATGCAGCAGAACCGTCAACATTGCATTTTGCTGGCATCAAGCTGCTGGAAATAAATGCGACGGCTGATGTACAACATCGAATCGAAATATTACGTAACGGCATTCACACTCTGAATGAATCTCGTTAATCCGTTTCACTTAAATAGCACATTGAATGTCTGATTAGTCGTTTTCCAATAAATATTACGAATACCAACAACATCAATTAATGAAAACATATTGCATAACAAGAAGGACTCGTTATGAAACGGATACTCGAAGGCATTCTTGCGATCATCATCGCAATACTGTCTTGTATTATTTTTATTAATATAATTCTTCGATATGGATTCCACACAAGCATATTATCGATTGATGAATTATCCCGGCTTTTATTTGTCTGGTTAACCTTTATTGGCGCTATCGTTGCTTATATGGACAACAGCCATGTGCAGGTTACTTTTTTAATCGAAAAACTCTCACCTGCTAATCAACAACGTGTTTCGCTGCTAACCCATACGCTCATTTTATTGCTGTGTCTGGGGCTGGCCTGGGGCGCTATAGAAAAAACAGCGCAGGACTGGAGCAACTTATCTCCCATTCTCGGTGTCCCCGTTGGCTTAATGTACGCCGCCGCTATCCCCACCAGCCTGATTATCGCGATGCTGGAATTACGTCACTTATACCGGCAGTTCACAAATACCCCCAGCCGAAACCAACAAGGAGCCTGACGATGACAATCCTTATATTTATTGTCAGTTTGTTGGGGGCTATCGCGATTGGTGTTCCCATCGCCTGGGCATTATTGCTGTGCGGCATTTCATTGATGTTCTGGATGGATATCTTTGATGTGCAAATTCTGGCACAAACGTTGGTAAATGGCGCAGACAGCTTCTCCCTGTTAGCCATTCCCTTCTTTGTACTGGCGGGTGAGATCATGAACGCGGGCGGCCTGTCGCAACGTATTGTCGACTTGCCAATGAAGCTGGTAGGCCACAGGCCAGGCGGTCTGGGCTACGTTGGTGTACTGGCGGCAATGATCATGGCAAGCCTGTCCGGTTCTGCGGTTGCCGATACCGCAGCTGTCGCGGCGCTGCTGGTGCCGATGATGCGTCAGGCCAACTATCCGGTAAACCGCGCCGCTGGGCTAATCGGTTCTGGCGGTATTATTGCAGCTATTATTCCGCCATCCATTCCGCTCATTATCTTCGGCGTCTCCAGCGGACTCTCCATCAGCAAACTGTTTATGGCGGGTATCGCGCCGGGCATCATGATGGGCATCACACTGATGATTACCTGGTGGTGGCAGGCAAAACGACTGAATTTACCTTGCCAGCCGAAAGCCTCACTGCGGGAAGTCTGGCAATCGTTAGTTTCCGGTATTTGGGCGCTTTTTTTACCGATTATCATTATTGGTGGTTTCCGTTCGGGGCTATTCACACCAACCGAAGCAGGCGCAGTTGCCGCTTTCTACGCGCTGTTTGTGTCCATTGTGGTCTATCGAGAAATGTCGTTTGCCACGCTTTACCATGTGCTGATTAACGCGGCGAAAACCACGTCTGTGGTGATGTTCCTGGTGGCCTCTGCTGCGGTATCTGCATGGCTTATTACTATCGCCGAATTACCCATGATGGTATCGGAGCTATTACAACCGTTGGTTGATTCGCCTCGCTTATTATTCATCGTCATTATGCTCGCCATTATGGTGATCAGTACGGTCATGGACTTAACGCCTACTGTCTTAATTCTTACACCAGTATTAATGCCATTAGTAAAAGAAGCGGGAATAGATCCAGTCTATTTCGGCATCATGTTTATTATCAACTGTTCAATATCACTGATTACGCCTCCAGTCGGTAACGTTCTTAACGTGGTATGCGGCGTGGCGAAACTTAAATTTGACGATGCGGTAAAAGGCGTTGCGCCTTACGTCATGGTTTTATTCATGTTGTTAGCATTATTTATTTTTGTACCGGAGCTCATTACCGCTCCTCTTAAATGGATGAGTTAAAAGGAAATCATAATGAAATTACGTTCTGTAACCTACGCATTATTAATTGCCGGAGTGGCAGCATTCAGCACGTCATCAATGGCGGCACAATCATTACGTTTCGGTTATGAAACATCGCAAACCGATTCACAACATATTGCGGCAAAAAAATTCAATGAATTATTACAGGAAAAAACCAAAGGCGAACTGAAATTAAAACTGTTCCCGGATAGCACCCTCGGTAATGCGCAGGCGATGATCAGCGGCGTGCGTGGCGGCACTATTGATATGGAGATGTCTGGCTCTAACAACTTTACGGGACTCTCGCCCATAATCAACCTGCTCGACGTCCCTTTCCTGTTCCGCGATACCGCTCACGCGCATAAAACGCTCGACGGCAAAGTCGGTGATGACCTGAAAGTCTCCCTTGAAGGTAAAGGACTAAAAGTACTGGCCTACTGGGAAAACGGCTGGCGCGATGTCACCAACTCGCGCGCACCGGTTAAAACGCCAGCCGACCTGAAAGGGCTGAAAATTCGCACCAACAATAGCCCGATGAATATCGCGGCATTCAAAGTTTTTGGCGCTAACCCAATCCCGATGCCGTTTGCCGAAGTGTATACCGGGCTGGAAACGCGCACTATCGACGCTCAGGAACACCCGATCAACGTTGTCTGGTCAGCAAAATTTTACGAAGTGCAGAAGTACCTTTCTCTGACGCACCACGCCTATTCCCCGCTTCTGGTGGTGATCAACAAAGCGAAGTTTGATGGCTTAACCCCGGAGTTCCAGCAGGCGCTGATCTCATCTGCGCAGGAAGCAGGTAGCTATCAGCGCAAACTGGTCGCCGAAGATCAGCAAAAAATCATCGACGGCATGAAAGAAGCGGGCGTGGAAGTGATTACCGATCTCGACCGCAAAGCCTTTAGCGACGCACTGGGTACTCAAGTCCGCGACATGTTTGTTAAAGATGTTCCGCAGGGCGCCGATCTGCTGAAAGCCGTGGATGAGGTGCAATAAACCATGACGCAATACTGGCTGGGGTTAGATTGTGGCGGTAGCTGGCTGAAAGCCGGGCTGTATGACCGCGAAGGCCGGGAGGCAGGCGTGCAGCGCCTGCCGCTGTGCGCATTAAGCCCGCAGCCAGGTTGGGCAGAGCGCGATATGGCAGAACTGTGGCAATGCTGCATGGCTGTCATTCGCGCCCTGCTTACTCATTCTGGCGTTAGCGGGGAACAAATTGTCGGTATCGGTATCTCCGCACAAGGAAAAGGCTTGTTTTTACTGGATAAAAACAACAAGCCACTCGGTAATGCCATATTGTCCTCGGATCGCCGGGCGATGGAAATCGTTCGTCGCTGGCAGGAAGATGGTATCCCGGAAAAACTCTACCCGTTGACCCGACAGACCTTATGGACCGGGCATCCGGTGTCGCTGTTACGCTGGCTAAAAGAGCACGAACCGGAGCGCTACGCGCAAATTGGCTGCGTGATGATGACGCACGACTACCTACGCTGGTGTTTAACCGGCGTCAAAGGTTGCGAAGAGAGCAATATTTCCGAGTCCAATCTCTACAACATGAGCCGCGGGGAATATGACCCGTGCCTCACCGACTGGCTGGGGATCGCTGAAATCAATCACGCCCTGCCGCCTGTTGTTGGATCTGCCGAAATCTGCGGGGAAATCACCGCTCAGACAGCCGCACTGACCGGTCTGAAAGCGGGTACGCCCGTTGTCGGCGGCCTGTTTGATGTGGTTTCCACCGCACTCTGCGCCGGAATCGAAGACGAATTCACCCTCAATGCGGTGATGGGGACCTGGGCGGTGACCAGCGGCATAACCCGCGGTTTAGGTGACGGTGAAGCGCATCCGTATGTCTATGGTCGCTACGTTAATGACGGTGAATTTATCGTTCACGAAGCCAGCCCTACCTCTTCCGGCAACCTCGAATGGTTTACCGCACAGTGGGGAGAAATCTCGTTTGATGAGATTAACCAGGCCGTTGCCAGCTTGCCGAAAGCCGGTGGCGATCTCTTTTTCCTGCCGTTCCTGTACGGCAGCAACGCCGGATTGGAGATGACCAGCGGTTTCTACGGGATGCAGGCCATTCACACCCGCGCGCACCTGTTGCAGGCCATCTATGAAGGGGTAGTGTTCAGCCATATGACCCACCTCAACCGGATGCGCGAACGTTTTACTGATGTGCACACCCTGCGCGTGACTGGCGGCCCAGCGCATTCCGATGTCTGGATGCAAATGCTGGCGGACGTTAGCGGCTTACGAATCGAATTGCCGCAGGTGGAAGAAACCGGTTGTTTTGGCGCGGCGCTTGCCGCCCGCGTCGGCACCGGGGTTTATCGCGATTTCAGCGAAGCCCAACGAGGCTTACAGCACCCGGTACGCACCCTGCTACCGGATATGACCGCCCATCAGCTTTACCAACAAAAATACCAACGCTATCAGCATCTCATTGCCGCACTTCAGGGTTATCACACCCGCATCAAGGAGCACACATTATGAGCAGACCACTTCTGCAACTGGCCCTCGACCACTCATCACTTGAGGCCGCACAGCGCGACGTTACGCTGTTAAAAGACAGTGTCGATATTGTTGAAGCAGGTACCATTCTCTGCTTAAACGAAGGGCTTGGCGCGGTGAAAGCCTTGCGCGAACAGTGCCCGGACAAAATCATCGTTGCTGACTGGAAGGTCGCCGACGCTGGTGAAACACTCGCTCAACAAGCATTTACCGCAGGTGCTAACTGGATGACCATCATCTGCGCCGCGCCGCTCGCCACGGTAGAAAAAGGCCACGCCATGGCGCAGAACTGCGGCGGTGAAATTCAGATAGAGCTGTTTGGTAACTGGACGCTGGACGACGCCCGCGACTGGCATCGTATTGGCGTGCGGCAGGCCATTTATCATCGCGGTCGTGACGCGCAGGCCAGCGGGCAACAGTGGGGCGAGGCCGATCTGGCACGCATGAAAGCGCTTTCCGATATCGGCCTTGAGCTTTCCATTACTGGCGGGATTACCCCTGCTGACTTGCCGCTGTTTAAAGATATCCGCGTGAAAGCGTTTATAGCCGGGCGGGCGCTGGCAGGCGCAGCAAATCCGGCGCAGGTGGCTGGCGATTTCCATGCGCAAATTGATGCCATCTGGGGAGGCGCACGTGCGTAATCATCCGTTAGGGATTTATGAAAAAGCGCTGGCGAAAGATCTCTCCTGGCCGGAGCGGCTGGTGCTGGCAAAAAGCTGTAGCTTTGATTTTGTCGAAATGTCGGTGGATGAAACCGACGAACGGCTCTCACGTCTTGACTGGAGCGCCGCGCAAAGGGCTTCTCTGGTCACTGCGATGATCGAAACGGGTGTTGCCATTCCGTCAATGTGTTTGTCTGCCCATCGCCGTTTTCCTTTTGGCAGCCGGGACGAGGCGGTACGCGAACGGGCGCGGGAAATCATGAGTAAAGCGATTCGCCTGGCGCGCGATCTCGGCATTCGCACCATCCAGCTGGCAGGTTATGACGTCTATTACGAAGACCATGACGAAGGCACGCAGCAACGTTTTGCTGAAGGGCTGGCGTGGGCGGTCGAACAGGCGGCGGCATCACAAGTAATGCTGGCGGTGGAGATTATGGACACCGCGTTTATGAACTCCATCAGCAAATGGAAAAAATGGGACGAGATGCTCGCCTCGCCGTGGTTCACCGTCTACCCGGACGTCGGCAATCTTAGCGCCTGGGGCAATGATGTTCCCGCCGAACTGAAACTGGGCATTGATCGTATCGCCGCGATCCACCTGAAAGACACCCAGCCAGTTACCGAGCAAAGTCCCGGACAGTTCCGCGACGTGCCGTTTGGCGAAGGCTGTGTCGATTTTGTTGGCATTTTCAAAACGCTGCATGAGCTTAACTATCGCGGATCATTTCTGATTGAGATGTGGACCGAAAAAGCCAACGAGCCGGTACTGGAGATTATTCAGGCACGCCGGTGGATTGAAGCGCGTATGCAGGAGGCTGGTTTTCTATGTTAGAGCAACTGAAAGCCGACGTGCTGGCGGCGAATCTGGCGCTTCCCGCTCACCATCTGGTGACGTTCACCTGGGGCAATGTCAGCGCGCTAGACGAGACGCGGCAATGGATGGTGATCAAGCCTTCCGGCGTCGAGTATGAAGTGATGACCGCCGACGATATGGTGGTGGTTGAGATAGCCAGCGGTAAGGTGGTGGAAGGCAGCAAAAAGCCCTCGTCCGACACGCCAACGCATCTGGCGCTCTACCGTCGCTATGCCGAAATTGGCGGTATTGTGCATACCCACTCGCGCCACGCTACCATCTGGTCGCAGGCCGGGCTGGATCTCCCCGCCTGGGGCACCACGCACGCCGATTATTTCTATGGCGCCATCCCCTGCACGCGCCTGATGACCGCAGAGGAGATCAACGGCGAGTATGAATACCAGACCGGCGAAGTGATCATTGAAATTTTCGAAGAACGCGGCAGGAGTCCAGCGCAAATTCCGGCGGTGCTGGTGCATTCTCACGGCCCGTTCGCCTGGGGAAAAAATGCCGCCGATGCGGTGCATAATGCCGTAGTACTGGAAGAATGCGCCTATATGGGACTGTTCTCACGCCAGCTCTCGCCGCAGCTTCCTGCCATGCAAAACGAACTGCTGGATAAACACTACCTGCGTAAGCATGGGGCCAATGCTTATTACGGGCAATAATCTCTCACGCCGGGGCTTCATCGCCCCGGTACTATGAATTGATATGCTCCCGTATCCGCACAACACTGCCACTTCGGTTAGCAGCTCGTCTGTTGCGATGGCTCGGTCAGGCTGATGTCCACTGCCGTATCCGACATTACATTGATCAGCAAAATCAAAAATGTTTAGCGCAGGCGATTATAGTCATCAACCATTTCGTTGTACTCGCGTAACGCTCTCGGGAAAGAGTCTTCGACCATCCAACTTGAGTTTGCATCCTGAAGTTGCTCTTTATCCCAGTCAGAGTACGGGACTTTATCTCTGACGCGGCGAACATATTTTTTAGCCTCGAGCTGATATTGATCTGCCGAATTAATGAACGAGAAATTCATGCCGCCTTTATCCGCTTCTTTGGCCTGCGCCACCAGCGTTTCAAGTTCAGTCACTTTCTTCATTGCCGCTTCGGCATCAAACTTATCTTGCGATATCAGGTTATTAATTTGTTTCGCTGAAATCATGACCGCCAGAGAGTAGTAGTTGAATGTTTTTCCTTCTCTTTGTTCAATATTTTTCAGTTCCGCAAGCTGGCGCTTATCATTAATTTCCTGAATTGCCGCATGATAAGATTCTGCTACAGGTTCAAAGGCTTCAATATTTTTTAAGAATGTCTGGTGCAGCGTTTTCCCTTTGGCGAACGCATCGTCTTTATAATTTTCCTGAGTGTAATATTTATCCATTTCGTTAATAGTATTACCCAACGCCACGGCAGCATCGATATAACCCACCGCCACGCCATCAATAGGTTGCAGCGCAGGTGTTAACGCCACAGCACTTTTTACGCCTTTTTCACACTCAGAGAGATTGGATTCACTGATGCCATAGATGCCATAAACAGTACTCTCTTTACCGGTAGGCCCCTGTTTAAAATCTTTCAGCCAGTCAGCATAACGCGCCAGACTGCGCTGTACCGGGATCTGTAACTTGTTGTAGCACTTGATATAGATATCCATTTTTTCGTCGAAAACCGCTTGTTCATCGACCACCGGTTGCGCAGGTGTTTCAGGTTTAGCTTCTGCTTTTGCAACGGGGGCTTCAGTAGGTTTCGCTTCAGGAGCGGGAGCGGCAGGTTGACTATTGGCGGGCGGGGGAGTTTCTGTTTCGGTTTTTTTATCATCACAGCCAGTGATACCGAGGGCCATTATAGCGACTATAATAGCGGAAGATAATAAATTCCTTTTCATTTAATTGCCTTATAAATAGATAAATAAGAGAGTGAATATAATAAAGGAAAAAAGAAAATGTCACTACACGCGTTTTGTTTATAAATAAATTGATAATATTCACAAAATGAATAAGTCCTGTAATTTAATTTCTAAATCACAGGACTTATTTTAATTAACGGCACAACCCTGGCGAGAGGGAGTGTCATCTCCCCCGCCATTAATCACGCACTACATCCCATAACGCTCGGCAATAGCAGCATGTTTCTCTTCATTTGCTCCGGCTTCTTTGGCAAGACGCCACCAGCACAACGGATGTTCCCAGTCAGAGGTCAATTCGTGCAAGGTCTTATCGATATCACCTTTAGAAACTGAACGCGGCGCACTGATAACAAAGTAGAATGCGGGAAGTGGCTGCGCATCTTCTCCCTGATGACTATCGGTTAACGTATAGTCGTCATTACTGTTGCTCCAGTAGTACCAGTTTCGTTCACGGAGCGCCTCACGGAAGGCATTAAACTGTGCTTCACCAGGCATAACACCTTCGCAGAACCAGGACTCGCCGTACTCGGTCGGGATAATGGTTTTCAGACACCCATAAAGTGGCGTGAAATTCTTCTGCTCTTCTTCGTCTTCAGGTCGGGTATTCAACATTTCTGCATCGAAAACCACTATTTCATCAACATGTTGCGGGAAATCGGTCCGGTAAGTCGGCTCTATAATCCTTGCTGTTACCGGCCCAATGCGTTGAGCATAGTAATAGCGGTATTCGTAATTTTCCCGGAAGCGAATGTTTAGCAGCCCCCATTTTTCGTCGATAAAACCTTCGCCTTCTGTGAGTTCGATTTCCAGTTCAGCAGCAATAGCACGCACCGAATCCCACTGTTGTAAGATGCTGGCGGTCGCCATGATATCCCACTGGAGATTACGAATATCTTCTTCACGGCTAATCATCAGTTGCTGCAATTGCTGTAAATAATCCAGCTGTCGCTCCCAGGCTTCCTGTTTTTGTGCTGCCCAGGAACACATGCGATAAACGCCGACCCACTCACGCCCTTTTTCGTTTTCCAGCAACTGTTGCCCAATCGACTCCAGTTCACTCCAGTCTTCCTGTTGGTTGATCACCCGCGCACGGAACCACAGTGCCATATGTAGCAGACCCGCCTGTTCATACAGCTTCGCCAGGTGCTCGATCGCTTGCTGATCGCCACGGTTAAGCAAGAGATCCAGTAGATCGAAGCAAAGGCCGTTATCTTCCTGAAGATGGCTTTCAACGTGGCGTTGCAGAAGTTCGATCGACTCATTAATCGCATTACAGGCGTTTAACGCATTGACCAGTTTGCCCAGCAATTCCGCATCATCTGGCGTGTTCAGATAAGCGCGACGGAATATCTCTACGTCTTTTTCTGGATCTGGCTGCGTTTCTTCATCGCTATTTTCAGGTACTTCTACAACCGGACGAGCAAGCAACTCCGCCTCTTTGGCGGCGATTTTTTCACTCAGTTCGAGAAACTCGCGATCAACGCCCACTAACGAACGTAATTTCGGCATGTGCCGTTGGGCCTGTTTCATCGCCATTTTGGCCACCCAGACGGATTCACGCTCCAGCGCCAGAGTGATTTGCAGTTTTGCCAAATCAACCGCTTTGCGGTGCGCCCCGGCCTGCGAACGTTGATCCAGCATTGTCTGGATGATGCGCGCCAGCTGCCAGTGGTTTCTCTGCGGATGGCGAGGAAGCAGTACGGTAATAATCTTTACCCACATGCCCCATGAATAGGGGGTCAGATCTGACCAACGCGGTAATTCTTCCCAGACTTCTTCGTCCTGCCCGCATAACGCCATAATGTACAGTTTTTTGAGGTGATAATTGATGCGATCACGGCCCCAGTAATCATTCTCTTTTGCCAGTTCATCAATCAGTTCACGAGCTTCATCGTAGCGCTGAAGGGCAACCAAAATATCAGCGCGTGTTGCCAGCAGCGCTTCTAAATATTCACTCCCCGATGCTTTCACCGCCTCGATTTGCCTGTCGATATAAACCAACGCTTCTTCTGTTTTGTTGGAGTCCACCAGTGCACTGGCATACTCGCAGGATAAACACATAAAACAGCTCCAGGTCGGATCAATGCGCGCAATGGTTTCTTCACATACTGCCATGCGTTCATTCGCCCAGCCTGGGCCATCGATATTTTCGTAGCAGGCTGATAAATCCTGGGTAACGCAAATGGATTGCGGGCAATCTTTTGCCTCTTCCCGGTGCGCTTTTTCAAACAGCGCTACCACGTCTGGCAGCACTTTTTCGCCTTCTTCATAGTTAGTCAGGCGATGACGCATCTCCCAGTGACCGATAAATATTTCCAGCCACGGATTTTTAGCTACTTGATTCAGCGCTTTCATTTCCGGCAATAGCGAATCGCATTTTTCTATTTGCAGGTGCAAAACACTTTCTGAAAAATCATCAATAAGCTGCGGAATATATTCTTGCCCGGCATCGCGCAACTCCTGACTATATTTGTTGTACCACTCCCATGTATCCATTTTATTTTCCTTGATTAATTAAGACAGGAATAACCTGAGTAAAATCTTCCAGTGCCTGGTGTAAATCCCACTGCTGTTCTTTATTACCGCTGGAGCACAAAATCACTTTCAGCGATTTTAATAACCGTAATGCTGCCGCTGGCTGCTGATGCTGTTGTAAGGCCGTCACCAGTTGCATGACACAGGGGTTATTAAGATTGATATACAGACTTGAGGTTTTAGTGTTTTGGATTTGCGAGGTAAATTGCCGCGCCAGCATTAACGCTGCGGTACTGATGCGTTTATCTGCGTCATCCTGTTCGAGAATTTGTTTTAATTCTGCTTCGCGGTCTGGCGTGACCACGAGCGGTAAAACCGCTGGTTCGAAGCGGGAGATAATTAATTGCTCGCCATCGCAGAGATGCTCTTCCAGATAAGCCACCTGCTCTTCAGGTAATTCTGCCAGGCTGAACAACTGCTCATTACCTGTTTGCGTACCGACTTCGATAATCCGGCAGTGATATAACAGCGCCCAACGGCGTAAAAATGGCACCACCGCATAGCGATCGCCACGGGCTACAGGCCGTTGCAGAATGTGGAACAACATCTCTTCAAAACCGCCGTCGCGGCTTAACAGAATATGAATGCTGTTATTAACGCGTAAATCCTTCGCCAGCAGCGCGCCTTTTGACGTTGGCACCTGCAAGCGATCTTTGAGCAAATCAAACAGACGGTCATCACACAAGGCCGCACCCAGCAACGCTTCGTTGTGGCGCATTAATACACGCCGCCAGATTTCTGGCTGATTTTGTGCGAGATCGGACAAACCAGAGATCAGCGCCTCTTTTAACGCCTCTTGTACCGCAACCCAGGTTTCATCCCGCTGGAGATCTTCCCTGCTCGCCGTCGGCGTCAGTTTCGATGACTCAATCACGCCACCAATAAATCCGGCCCAGGGCGGTAACAACTCACGCGCTTCATCATCCAGTAACATGCCGCGCAAAAACAACGACAGGTTGCGGTTATCGCTGGTGCCGTAGGTCGCGCCATCCTGAATCCATAAAATCCCAACCGCGTCGCTCATTCCCGCTGGCACCACCGGAATGGTGCAAATCGGTTCGAAGGAGGATTCAAACTGGGCGGCAAAGGCGAGATTTTTACGCTGTACCAGCGCGCGGTGCATGGTTACGCCTTCGGGGGCAACTTCACGCCACGGTGGTTGAAGTTTATTTACCGGCTCGCTGGCATCGCCGACATAGACCGGTTCGTGCAGCAATATGCAGTAGCGGGAAAGAACGCGGTTCAGCAAATTATTACTCGCCAGATGGCTGTACTCTTCTTTGAGCGTCAGAATCACCTGCGTTCCCGTTTCCGAGGACTGATGCGGCGTAACGGTATATTTTTGCCCGTCGGTAGAGTGGTATTTCCAGCTCTGATCCGGTGTTTGCCAGGATGTGGTCAACACCGTGACCTCTTTTGCCAGTACAAAGGCCGACAAAAAACCGAGGCCGAACATACCAATTAAACCGGTGTTGTCATCCTGCTGGCGCAACATTCGGGTATAACCCACGCCCACTGTCGCCAGGAAGCCGTGAATTTCGCTTTCTGTCAGTCCCGCACCAGTATCGGTAATAGTGATAGTGGACTTCGCCACGTCAGCCACCACACGAATTTGGTTATCCTTTGGCGCATCGGGCTGCTCAATCCTGCGGCGCACGATCGCATCATGGCCGTTCTGCACCAGCTCGCGCACGGCAACCACGGGAGTGGAGTAAAGATGCTTGCTGAGCACCTCAATTAAGCCGTTTAAATTAACTTCTGTAGAATATGAACTGCCAGGTAACTGTAATGTACTCATTTTTCAATACTCATAATCCATCACCTACTATTGAAAATACATTGCTGTTTTTACAACCGGTGCAAGGTTTGTTATTTTCATTCACTCATCGGAAACATTTATTTATTGATGCGATGATTAAAACAAAATATCTTATATAAATAATGATTAATTCTTAAAGGATTAATGCGACTGGAGTATATCGATATAAATCGGAGTTAACGAGATAATTTCTTGTGATGAAATTATTATTTAAATGCTGAATAATATATTGAGGATTATTTAATAGAAAAATAAAACCGCAATCCAGATTCAGAATTGCGGTATTTCTTTAATTATGAATCAAACGCTGCGGATGGGTATAAACCGTTGCCCGCCCCGGCTTACAAAAGCCCACCAGCGTCAAATTACAGCGCTCAGCCACTTCTACGGCCAGTGTGGTCGCGGCAGACACCGCAAACAAAATCTCTACGCCACACATCGCCGACTTTTGCACCATTTCATAACTGGCACGGCTGGAAACCAGCACCGCACCTTGCTGCCAGCTTTCCCCTTCTTGTGACCGGCGGCCTAACAGTTTATCCAGCGCCACATGGCGGCCCACGTCTTCATGCCCGCCGACCAATTCGCCAGATGGCAACATCCAGGCGGCGGCGTGAGTACAACCAGTCAGTTGCCCCACTGGCTGGAAATCATTGAGATGACGTAATGCATCATCCAGTTTGTTGAGATTAAACGTCTGGGTGAACGGCAGCGGCTGCACCGGTTTACCGATGTCATTAAGCTGTTCTACACCACATACACCACAGCCCGTGCGCCCGGCCAGCGCGCGACGGCGCTCTTTAAGCCCCATAAAACGGCGGCTGGACAGCTCAATTTGCACTTCCAGACCGTTACAGGAAGGAACGACATCCATGCCGAAGATATCGCGCGGACTTTCGATAATTCCTTCGGAAAGCGAAAAACCGAGCGCAAACAGTTCAAGGTCTTTGGGCGATGCCATCATCACCACATGCGAAATACCGTTGTAGACCAGCGCAACGGGAACTTCTTCCGCCACCTCATCTAACCGTGGGTGTTGTAAATCGTCACGACGCCATAACTCAATTTGGCTAACGCCTGTGATATTTGTCACATTTTTGACTTCTTTTTGCCGTGTTTTTTTCACTTTATATTAACCAGATAAGAACACACACACCAACATTATGGTATTCTGTTACAAACCCTTCCTGGATGGAGGGAAATTGAGCCAATTCTGGACCTTTGCGGCCCCTTCCGCAAAGAAAAATAACTCCCACTCCCTGCACACTCAGCAAGCGAATGTAAATGGGACGTGACAATGTCGAAACAAGGAGCAATCCATGCAGGTCAGCAGAAGGCAGTTCTTTAAGATCTGCGCTGGCGGTATGGCAGGCACCACGGCAGCGGCACTGGGTTTTGCACCCAGCGTAGCACTCGCGGAAACCCGGCAGTATAAACTGCTGCGCACCCGCGAAACCCGTAATACCTGCACCTATTGTTCCGTAGGCTGTGGGCTGTTGATGTACAGCCTCGGTGACGGAGCAAAAAACGCCAAAGCATCTATCTTCCATATCGAAGGCGATCCGGATCACCCGGTCAACCGCGGTGCACTTTGTCCGAAAGGCGCTGGCCTGGTGGATTTCATCCACTCCGAAAGCCGTCTGAAGTTTCCGGAATACCGTGCGCCAGGTTCTGATAAATGGCAGCAAATCAGTTGGGAAGAGGCGTTTGATCGCATCGCCAAACTGATGAAAGAAGACCGCGATGCTAACTACATTGCGCAAAACGCCGAAGGCGTGACTGTTAACCGCTGGCTCTCCACCGGGATGCTGTGTGCTTCCGCGTCGAGTAACGAAACCGGCTATTTAACGCAAAAATTCTCCCGCGCGCTGGGTATGCTCGCGGTCGACAACCAGGCGCGTGTCTGACACGGACCAACGGTAGCAAGTCTTGCTCCAACATTTGGTCGCGGTGCGATGACCAACCACTGGGTCGACATCAAGAACGCCAACCTCGTCGTGGTGATGGGCGGTAACGCCGCTGAAGCACACCCGGTCGGGTTCCGCTGGGCGATGGAAGCCAAAATTCACAACGGCGCGAAGCTGATTGTGATCGATCCTCGCTTTACGCGTACGGCGGCGGTGGCTGACTACTATGCTCCTATTCGTTCCGGTACTGACATTGCTTTCCTGTCAGGCGTATTGCTGTACCTGCTGAACAATGAAAAATTCAACCGCGAATACACCGAAGCCTATACCAACGCCAGCTTGATCGTGCGTGAGGATTACGGCTTTGAAGATGGCCTGTTCACCGGCTACGACGCGGAAAAACGCAAGTACGATAAATCCAGCTGGACTTACGAACTGGACGAAAACGGCTTCGCCAAACGCGATACCACGCTGCAACATCCGCGCTGCGTGTGGAACTTGCTGAAACAGCACGTTTCCCGCTACACGCCAGATGTGGTTGAAAACATCTGTGGTACGCCAAAAGACGCGTTCCTGAAAGTCTGCGAATACATCGCAGAAACCAGTGCTCACGATAAAACCGCCTCGTTCCTGTATGCCCTCGGCTGGACGCAACACTCCGTTGGTGCGCAAAACATTCGTACGATGGCGATGATCCAGCTGCTGCTCGGCAACATGGGGATGGCAGGCGGCGGCGTTAACGCCCTGCGCGGTCACTCCAATATTCAGGGGCTGACGGACCTGGGGCTGCTGTCGCAGAGCCTGCCAGGTTACATGACGCTGCCAAGCGAGAAGCAGACCGATCTGCAAACCTACCTCGCCGCCAGCACGCCGAAACCGCTGCTGGAAGGACAGGTTAACTACTGGAGCAACTACCCGAAATTCTTCGTCTCCATGATGAAGGCCTTCTTTGGCGATAAAGCAACGGCGGAAAATAGCTGGGGCTTTGACTGGTTGCCGAAGTGGGATAAAGGCTACGACGTCCTGCAATACTTCGAGATGATGAAAGAGGGCAAGGTCAATGGCTATATCTGCCAGGGCTTTAACCCGGTTGCCTCATTCCCGAACAAAAACAAAGTGATCGGTTGTCTGTCGAAACTGAAGTTCCTCGTCACCATCGACCCGCTGAACACTGAAACCTCTAACTTCTGGCAGAACCACGGTGAGCTGAACGAAGTTGACTCGTCGAAGATCCAGACCGAAGTGTTCCGTCTGCCATCGACCTGCTTCGCGGAAGAGAACGGTTCTATCGTTAACTCAGGTCGCTGGTTGCAGTGGCACTGGAAAGGTGCGGACGCCCCGGGGATTGCGCTGACTGACGGCGAGATCCTCTCCGGTATCTTCCTGCGCTTGCGCAAGATGTATGC
This sequence comes from Escherichia sp. E3659, assembly GCF_005781135.1. Lineage (NCBI taxonomy): Bacteria > Pseudomonadati > Pseudomonadota > Gammaproteobacteria > Enterobacterales > Enterobacteriaceae > Escherichia > Escherichia sp. E3659. Next base: position 96,996 of record NZ_VATQ01000004.1, read on the forward strand.
CGAACAGGGTGGCGCGAACCCGGACCAGGTGCTGAACATGACCTGGAACTACGCCATTCCGCATGAGCCATCTTCAGAAGAAGTAGCGATGGAGAGTAACGGTAAGGCGCTGGCCGATATTACCGATCCGGCAACCGGTGCGGTTATCGTCAAGAAAGGCCAACAACTTAGCTCGTTTGCCCAACTGCGCGATGACGGTACAACCTCCTGTGGCTGCTGGATTTTCGCCGGTAGCTGGACGCCGGAAGGTAACCAGATGGCACGCCGTGATAACGCCGATCCGTCTGGCCTCGGTAACACGCTGGGTTGGGCATGGGCATGGCCGCTTAACCGTCGCATCCTGTATAACCGCGCCTCCGCAGACCCGCAGGGTAACCCGTGGGATCCGAAGCGTCAGTTGCTGAAATGGGACGGCACTAAGTGGACCGGCTGGGATATTCCGGACTACAGCGCAGCACCTCCGGGCAGTGGCGTCGGGCCGTTTATCATGCAGCAGGAAGGCATGGGGCGTCTGTTTGCCCTCGATAAGATGGCGGAAGGTCCGTTCCCGGAACACTACGAGCCGTTTGAAACGCCGCTGGGAACTAACCCGCTGCATCCAAACGTTATCTCGAACCCGGCTGCGCGAATCTTTAAAGACGACGCCGAAGCATTGGGTAAAGCCGATAAGTTCCCGTATGTCGGAACCACCTATCGTCTGACCGAGCACTTCCACTACTGGACCAAACACGCGCTGTTGAACGCGATTTTGCAACCAGAGCAGTTTGTGGAAATCGGTGAGTCGCTGGCGAATAAACTTGGCATTGCCCAGGGCGATACCGTGAAAGTCTCCTCCAACCGTGGCTATATCAAAGCCAAAGCGGTGGTGACCAAACGTATTCGCACGCTGAAAGCGAACGGCAAAGATATCGATACCATCGGTATTCCGATTCACTGGGGCTATGAAGGTGTTGCGAAAAAAGGCTTTATTGCCAATACGTTAACGCCATTCGTTGGTGATGCGAACACGCAGACGCCAGAGTTTAAATCCTTCCTCGTGAATGTGGAAAAGGTGGATACCCAATAGATTTCAGATTGCAGGGAGCTGGCGACGCCATGAAGACCGGGAGCATAGAAACACTATGTGACCGGGATGAATAAGGAAGCCAGCGAACCTGCAAGCTGAAAGATGAAGGGTAAACGGAGACGAAATATGGCTTACCAATCTCAAGATATCATTCGTCGTTCCGCGACTAACGGTCTGACCCCCGCGCCTCAGGCGCGGGACTTCCAGGAAGAAGTGGCGAAACTCATCGACGTCACCACCTGTATCGGCTGTAAAGCCTGTCAGGTGGCGTGTTCAGAGTGGAACGACATTCGCGATACCGTCGGCAATAACATTGGGGTGTACGACAACCCCAATGATTTAAGTGCCAAATCGTGGACGGTGATGCGATTCTCGGAAGTGGAGCAGAACGACAAACTGGAATGGCTGATCCGCAAAGACGGCTGTATGCACTGTTCCGATCCAGGCTGCCTGAAAGCGTGCCCGGCGGAAGGTGCAATTATTCAGTATGCCAACGGTATCGTCGACTTCCAGTCCGAGCAGTGCATTGGCTGCGGTTATTGCATTGCGGGCTGTCCGTTCGATATTCCGCGCCTCAACCCGGAAGACAACCGCGTCTACAAATGTACGTTGTGCGTTGACCGCGTGGTGGTTGGGCAAGAACCGGCCTGCGTGAAGACCTGCCCAACGGGCGCGATTCACTTCGGTACGAAAGAGTCGATGAAAACGCTGGCGAGCGAGCGCGTGGCGGAGCTGAAAACCCGCGGTTACGACAATGCGGGTCTGTACGATCCTGCAGGCGTCGGTGGTACACACGTTATGTACGTGCTGCACCATGCTGACAAGCCAAATCTGTATCATGGCTTGCCGGAGAACCCGGAAATCAGCCAAACCGTGAAATTCTGGAAAGGCATCTGGAAACCGCTTGCAGCTGTTGGCTTTGCGGCTACCTTCGCAGCCAGTATCTTCCACTACGTGGGTGTCGGTCCGAACCGTGCGGATGAGGAAGAGAATAATCTGCACGAAGAGAAAGACGAGGAGCGCAAATGAAACGACGTGACACCATCGTGCGCTACACCGCGCCGGAACGTATCAACCACTGGATCACCGCCTTCTGCTTCATCCTGGCGGCGGTGAGCGGGCTGGGCTTTTTGTTCCCGTCCTTCAACTGGTTGATGCAAATCATGGGCACACCGCAGCTGGCGCGAATTCTGCATCCGTTTGTCGGCGTGGTTATGTTTGCCTCGTTCATCATCATGTTTTTCCGTTACTGGCATCACAACCTAATCAATCGGGATGATATCTTTTGGGCGAAGAATATTCGTAAGATCGTCGTCAACGAGGAAGTAGGTGACACCGGGCGTTATAACTTCGGTCAGAAATGCGTTTTCTGGGCGGCGATTATTTTCCTGGTTCTGCTGCTGGTGAGCGGCGTGATTATCTGGCGTCCTTATTTTGCGCCTGCTTTCTCAATCCCGGTGATCCGATTCGCGTTAATGCTGCATTCATTTGCCGCAGTGGCGTTAATTGTGGTTATCATGGTGCATATCTACGCCGCCCTTTGGGTGAAAGGCACGATTACCGCCATGGTGGAAGGATGGGTTACCAGCGCCTGGGCGAAGAAACATCACCCGCGCTGGTACCGTGAGGTCCGCAAGACAACGGAAAAGAAAGCTGAATGAGTATTCGCATAATCCCGCAAGATGAGCTGGGTTCGAGCGAGAAACGTACGGCGGATATGATTCCGCCGTTATTGTTCCCTCGGCTCAAGAATTTATACAACCGCCGCGCCGAGCGTCTGCGCGAGCTGGCAGAAAATAATCCGCTGGGTGATTACCTGCGCTTTGCTGCGCTTATCGCCCACGCCCAGGAGGTGGTGCTGTACGACCATCCGCTGGAGATGGATCTGACTGCACGCATTAAAGAAGCCAGCGCACAGGGCAAGCCCCCGCTGGATATTCACGTTCTGCCGCGTGATAAGCACTGGCAAAAGCTGCTGATGGCGCTGATTGCTGAGCTGAAACCTGAAATGAGCGGCCCGGCGCTGGCAGTGATTGAGAATCTGGAGAAGGCATCGACCCAGGAGCTGGAAGATATGGCCAGCGCACTGTTTGCCTCTGATTTCTCGTCCGTCAGCAGCGATAAAGCGCCGTTTATCTGGGCTGCACTGTCGCTCTACTGGGCGCAGATGGCCAATCTGATCCCCGGCAAAGCGCGTGCGGAATATGGCGAACAACGTCAATATTGCCCGGTTTGTGGTTCTATGCCGGTGTCCAGCATGGTGCAAATTGGCACCACTCAGGGTCTGCGTTACCTGCACTGCAACCTGTGTGAAACCGAATGGCACGTAGTGCGCGTAAAATGCAGCAACTGTGAACAGAGCGGCAAACTGCATTACTGGTCGCTGGATGACGAACAGGCCGCGATTAAAGCCGAAAGCTGCGATGACTGCGGCACTTACCTGAAGATTCTTTATCAGGAAAAAGAACCGAAAGTTGAAGCCGTGGCAGATGACCTCGCCTCTCTGGTCCTGGACGCGCGAATGGAGCAAGAAGGCTACGCCCGTAGTTCCATCAACCCGTTCCTGTTTCCGGGTGAAGGGGAGTAATCTCTGACGTTTTCCGGGTGGCGCAGGTCGCCCGGATTACAGCTCATAGGGTGTGACGACACCTGCTATTCCCGCAAAATCTCTCGTATTTTGCGAGGCGTTGTCCAGATATGATGTAACAGTTGCAGTTATTATAAGTTCAAGTAAAACAACCTTGTATTAATACCAGAATAAGGGCATCTGGTTTTTTATATTCAAGAATGAAAAAATCTTTTTGTCATTCCTTATGATCCTTACACTGATCATCAACACCTACTGTCTCACCCCTTTGCCTGCCACCCTTTGCCTTACGCACCGGAAATTGCTGCCGCTCCAGATATTGCTCTACCGCTTCGCGTAAAATTGCAGATCGTGAAACCTTACGCCAGCCCCTGAGCTTGTTCAGCCGTTTAATTGCCTCTTCTGATAAATGAAGAAAAACCGTATTCATCGCCATTGCCACCACCTTACACATATTACTCATTAATGTATGTGCGAAAATTACGCCGGAAAGTTAATTAACGAAAGCGGATTTTTGCATATTGTTTTGTTTTTGCGAGACGCTTTCCAAAGATAATGTAACAGCTGCAGTTATTTCAATTTTTAATCAAAAATGGTTTAGTTATAGCCCAGGATGGTTTATTACTTTTAATTAAGCGGGGGCACATCTACAGAAAAGCAACAACAAATAATAAGGATGAATTATGGGAGCTATAAATATTTTATATTCAAGAATATTTTTTTGATTGGGTCTTCATTTGCTTCATCAGGATGGTGTACCCGAAAAAAGTCAGCATCTTTACCGCACCAGGGTTTAAGGTGAAATCTACCATTCATAACTGACCGGTCAGTGCCGCACCAACCTGTCTTTAATTGTTAGTAGTAGTAAATTTGTGGATAACAGTCCGGGAACCAGACGATTCCTTCCGGATCATTCCCCTGCATTACCCGATAACATTGGCGTCGATCATCGGCACGACGGCGAAGCGTAGTATAGAGCCGCTTCCATTCATGATCGCCCGGTGTACTGTAGTTTACCCAACAATCCATTGAAGGGTGACGCCATTTACCTGTCAGTGTTGGGATCCCTGAATGCTTATGCGGCTTCGCTTTACCATTACGATCCCTATCTTTACGCGTATTAAAGGTGGACATTTTTAGTCTCCTGTTGAGAGTTCTAAAAATGTGCTTCCTTAAAATAGTTCATCATTTTCCCTTAATTCGCATAGCGTGCTTTTGCACGAATTTCCGATACGCGGGGACCATTATGATAGCGTCGATGCCCACACATCCAACAAGAACACATACAGGGAGTACGAAAGCAAATACCTGATGCTTTTTTGCTTCCATCGCCTGCAGTGCGATAACGACAGCGGATTTTTTTTAATCGCGCCATATGATGGCGACGTTCAGCACGATTACGGGTCATAGCAAAACTCCTGAGCAGGCGGCACTATGCCGCTTTCATAGGAGTTCTGAATGCTGGTGCTTTCTGTATGGCATAAACATGCCTCTAACGGTTAAGTGCTTGCAGCACATGTTGCGGATCATTGGCAATCGCTCGCAGCAAAGCCTTTGCAGGCCCGGTCGGTGAACGTCGCCCCTGCTCCCAGTTACGCAACGTGTCTACGCTTACAGAAATAAGATCGGCAAATTTAGATTGTGACAACCCTGAAGCGCGGCGTATTTCTTTGATTTTCATAGCATCAACTTCAAAAGTCCGTGAAGGCTGTCGCGTTCCTTCAATAATTTCATTCATCTGGGCCATGCTGTGAGTCAACCGCTCAAAAAGTGCCTTATCCATTTACCACCTCGTATTTAACAACCGGAGCATTGCTTTTTCCTGGGGAGACAGATCATCTTTAATACCCTTACGATAAATAAGCAGTAATCTGATCTCATAATGTTTAACCTGATGAAAGTAAATAACCCTGACACCAGCACGTTTCCCCTTTCCTCCTGACACCCATCGAACCTTTCTTAACCCACCAGTTTCAGGTATTACCTCACCATAGTCAGGATTCAAGGCCAGGAAAAACTGAAAACGACTGAATTCATCGTCGTTCAGCAGTTTTTGAACATCTTCAGTAAAAATTTCCGTTTCGATGAAGAGTATAACTATACGCCATTGGCTTAGAGTAATAATCCTTTTTGTACGTCATTGACGTACCCTTGAAACCACTAGCTTACTGATAGTGCTCCAGCAAAACCACGTCTCTGCCGGGTTTGTCTTTACATTTGCGAGGCGCTTTCCAGATTTTTCACGCCCGTGAATTTCCCTGTTTCCATACAGCAAAAACGGGGGTATAAAACTGTACATTCATACAGAAGAATGAGTTCTCCAATGGCACTGGAAAAAGGAATTGCAGAGTTAGTCGAAGAGTTTATCGCTGCGGGTCGCCCCTCATCGCGTCAACAAAGTATTGCGCAGCGCAGGGAGGGCTATATCGCCAGCGCTGTCCTTGCGGGTGAGACAGAAACGCGGGTAGATATTCAGACTATCGAACTTGAAGGGATGACCTTACGAATAGTGTCACCGCTGAATGCCCCGACATTACTCCCGACGATAATTTATTACTACGGTGGCTGTTTTGTTAGCGGCGGGTTCGCAACTCACGACAACCAGCTGCGCCAGTTAGCCTATTACGGGCAATGTAGGGTTATTGCCGTCCAGTATCGGCTGGCACCGGAACATACTTTCCCCGCCGCCCATGATGATGCGCAACGAGGTGCAGAATTAGTCTGGCAACACGCCGAACGACTCGGCGTTGATAAACAGCGCATAACTCTTGCCGGTGACAGTGCGGGCGGACATCTGGCGCTGGTAACTGCTTTACGATTAAAGCGTGCTGGCGAGTGGCAACCTGCACAACTCATATTAATTTATCCCATGCTTGATGCGACTGCGCATTTCGAAAGCTATATCCGCAATGGTCACGATTACATCATCACACGCGATACTCTGCTGAGCGGCTTTGAGATGTACCTGCCAGATATTGATCGCAAGCATCCTGAAGCCAGCCCTCTTTGGCGCGATGATTTCAATGGCTTGCCACCTGTACATATCATTACCGCTGAATACGACCCACTTTGCGATGAAGGTGAAGCGTTGTATCACCGCATGACAGGGCAAGGAGTGCAATGCACCTGCCAACGCTACCCTGGCGTTATCCACGGATTTTTTCAGTTAGGTGGTATCAGTGAGGCTGCGCGATCGGCGCTGCGGGATGTGGCCTGGAGAGCGGGAAAGTAACTTCGGACCTGGGCCCTGAAAAGGTTTTCAGATTGAAAACCTTTTCAGTCAAGTAAAACGCCCCCTACTCTTCTTCGTTCCCGCCCTCTTCATACGGGCCAAATGGCTTCGCGGGAAGAACGATATACGTGCCTTCAAACACTGCCCCCGGCGTCTCGTCGCCAAAGATTTCGACCTGCATTTGTACCCGTGCTTTTCGTCCGCGCGCCAGACGGTCGAGATCGCCGCTTAAGGCACCGAGGTCGGCTACCGCATGAGGTTTACCGCTAATCGGCTTGCTGTAGCGGATATGCGCATCGGCAAGAATAATCGTTCCACCGAGATGGCGTTCGCGCAGCATCAGCCAGATAAGCCCCCAACCGGTGAGCGTTGCCAGCGAGAATAAACTCCCGGCAAACAGCGTATGGTGCGGATTCTGATTGCCGGTTTCCGGCATGGTGGTGATAAATTTTTGCCCGGTATATTGCTGAATGCGCACGCCCATTTTTTCACTAAGCGGGATGTGTTCATACCACGCTTGTTGCAACTGCGCGCACCAGTCGCCGCGATGCAGAATATCATCCAGAGTGGCGACGGGTTTAATCATCAAAAAATGGCGAATCGGCGTGGTGGTTGGCGTGGTGATCTCCCCCTGATTAACAAACCCCAGCTTGGCAAAAAACTCCACCGCGTCTTCACGGGCGCTGCAGGTCACGCGCTTAACGCCTTCCTGACGCGCCACCGACTCAAGGGTCATCGCCATCAGCGTTCCCAGCCCTTTGTCCTGCACGTCGGGATGAACGGCCATAAAGCGAATGGACGCTTCGTTATCGGCATTAATATACAGCCGCCCTACTGCCACCAGATTACCCTGCTCGTCGACGACCATCTGGTGATGCGCCATCGCATCCCACGCGTCGCGTTCAGAACCTTTTGGTTGATGCAGGGGTTTACGCAACATTTCCCAGCGGAACTGATAGTAGCGCTCTAATTCTTCTTCTGTTTGTGGAACCCGAAGGTGATACATAGCGATACTCTCTCTTGTTTCCCGTGACACCCCTGGAAGCTGACTCATACCTGCAACCAGAATGTCACGGGGCCATCATTGACCAGCGATACCTGCATATCCGCAGCGAAGCGTCCTGTTTGCGTGTTCATCTCCTGCTGACGGCAGCGTTCGACGAAATAGTCATATAACGCCTCTGCGCGATCCGGTGATGCGCCTTTGGAGAAACTTGGGCGCATCCCCCGTTCGGTATCTGCGGCGAGGGTAAACTGGGAAACTACCAGCACACTACCGCCCGCCTGTTGCACGTTGAGATTCATCTTGCCTTCGGCATCGCTAAAGATGCGGTAGCCGAGCACACGCTCGCACAGACGGTTTGCTTTCTGTTCGTCGTCATCCTTTTCGACACCCAATAACACCAAAAGTCCCGCGCCAATTTCGCCCGTCACTTCTCCCTCCACGGTGACGCTGGCACGGGTTACGCGTTGAATTAATGCAATCATGGTTCGTCGTCTTCTTCTTGTTCAGCTGCTTGTTTTAGTTTGCGGTATTCCCCGAGAGTGACAGTAATTTCCGCGCCAAGCAAGACGATACACCATGTCCAGTACACCCAAACAAAGAGAATGGGGATCACCGCCAGCACGCCGTAAATGAGCTGATATGACGGGAACATGGTGATATAAAGCGCGAAACCTTTCTTTCCTGCTTCGAACAGGAGTGCGGCGACAAACGCGCCGACAATAGCATCACGATTCGGTACGCGGATGGTGGGAACGATGCTGTAAAGCAACCAGAAGGAGATCCACGACAACAGCAGCGGAAAAATACGCAGCACATTGTCGATGACAGTATTGAGATCGCTCGCCCAACGCAGGGAAAGCAGATAGGAACTGATCGCCAGACTGGCCCCTGCCAGCAGCGGCCCTAACGTCAGGATCATCCAGTACACAGCAAACGAGTAAATTTTTGGCCGTACCCGTTTACTTCGCCAGATGGCATTCAGTGCACTATCAATGGAATACATCAACAATAACGCCGTGACGATCAGGCCACATGCCCCGACAGCGGTCATCTTGTTGGAATTGGCAACAAACTGTTCAATATATTGCTGGATAACGTCGCCAGTGGCAGGCAGAAAGTTGGCAAAAATAAAGTGACGCAACTGAATGCTGACGTCGGAAAACATGGGAAAAGCGGCGAAAAGCGCAAAAACAACGGCAACCAGCGGCACTAATGAGAGCAACGACACATAGGCAAGATTACCTGCCAGGGTGGTCATGTTGTCCTCATTAATGCGTTGCCAGAGTAGTTTCAGCCAGGCCCATAGCGGACGGGTACGATGCCTGGCTTTTTCATGGATGGTTTTTAGCATAACACCTTCGCGAAATAGTCCGGGATGGTGGTTTTATCTTTCACCAGAATACTTGTAATGCCTAGCTGATTTGCTCCTTCTATATTATCGGCGTTATCGTCGAAAAAGACTGTATCGCTGGGTGAAAAACCTTCTGCCTGCAAAACATGCTGGTAAATTCGCGCTTCAGGTTTGCGCATGCCCAGATCTTGCGAAAGATAAATATGGTCAGCAGCATCACGGATTTCCGGGTATTCCTCCGGCCAGAAGGTAGTATGCAGGCGGTTGGTATTGGAAAGCACCACCACGCGATGCCCCTGCTCACGCAGTTTATGCATGATGGCGATCACTTCCGGGCGCAGCGCGACAAACACCGCCTGCCAGCCGTGGGAGAACTGCTCGTAGCTTAGCGGTAGAGCCATCTCATGGCACATCGCCTCTGCGAACGCTTCGTCGCTAATTTCCCCGCGCTCATGCTGATGAAACGCCTCCCCCATATGAAAACTCTTCTTAAGCGATGCCAGCGGAATACGCGTTAAATCGCTCCAGGTTCCCAGCACACGGTTAAAGTCGATATCGACAATCACATTACCTAAATCAAAGATATAGAGCATTTTTGCCTCCTTTCTCGCCACAAGAAATTAACTGTAGCGGGAAAGGATGGGTTTGGCTATGTGGCAATAAGGGTAATCTTGTGATGCTGATTGCGAAAAAGCAGAGTAATTTCACTGACTTTTTCGCAATAGATGAATGGTTAAGATTCAGGTGTAAATTGCCAACGAGTTTCGATGACCAGCGGCTTATCTGATGTCACCAATTCCGGCGTTAGATTTATTTCGTTAGGTGCCTGAGTCAGCGGGTTAATACAGGTGGCATCGGGCTGTTTATCAAATACCACCAGACTGTTTGCAGAAGAGGTCATGGTCATCGCGAGTTTACCAGGCCACAGTAACTTAACCTTCACCCCGTCATAAAAACCAAAACAGTCATCCCAGGGACCGGCTTGAGGAGAGATGCGATTTCCTGTTGGCAGTTCATCACTACCCGCTTCTTCTTGCCAGTCCGCATCAAAAAGCACCTGCAACGATTCTGTACTTTGCGGAGTCAGCTTTTTCGCAAACCACGGATGCCAGCCTGCAGAGGCCGGGAATGTATCGGTATGTGAATGGATTTCCAGTTGCAAAACCAGCGCATCATTCTCCAGCAAAAAAGTCTGAACCACTTCCCCTTGCCAGGGCCACGGTGAAGCCAGGGGCATACGTAAAGTCAGGGAATCTGTTGTTTTGTCGATGATTTCCCACGTTGAGTAACAAGCCATACCATGCAATGCATGCGGTGGTTTATTGGCGGGTAAAGAATAACATTGCCCACCAGCATTCAGCGTCGCATTCCCCAGTCGCCCTGCCCACGGCACCATTGGAAAACAGCCGTACTGAAAAGCTCTGCGTTGCGGCTGCCATTGGCGTAATACTTCAGAACCAAATGCCTGTAACGAGGTTATCCTGGCACCATCATGCGGATAAATCTGCAGGCGAATATTGCCTTTTTCCAGCGTAACTAACTCTCCTACAGGCCCAGGCCAGGGCGCGTCAAATGCGAGCTGTAGCGCCTGGTGATGTTCGTTTTTCCGTTCAGTTTTCATGAGATTGTTCCCTGATGTAGCGGTAAGAAGCGGTTTCTTGTTCATCAGTCGGCTCAATCAGCCAGACGCAAACAAAAGAAAGAACTGAGACAGCAAATAAAAACAGAGCGACATACCACGGCTTTCCTCCCCCTAGCGCCAGCAAACTTGAGGCGATAAGAGGGCTTAATCCGCCAAGAATCGCGGAAAATTGATAGGCAAAAGAAAGGCCGGTATATCGTACTTTGGTGCCGAACATGCGGGTGAAGAGTGTCGGCTGCACGGCGAACATCATCGTCGGGCCTAAGTTATAGCCGAGGATCATACTGCACCAGATGATGAGCGTACTTTTACTATCCAGCAATAAGAAGAAAGGAAACGCGAACAGGACACAAAATCCCGCGCCTGATAAATACAGACATTTTTGACCTATACGATCTGATAACCATCCAACCAATGGGCAACTGAAAATACCGATCGCCGAGGCAATCAACATACCCGTCAGGGGAATATCTCGCGATAATGCTAATTGGCTGGAAATATAGACAATACCAAAGGCGTTAATAATATTGGAAGAGACACTCTCCGCCAGCCTCGCGCCCAGCGCTAATAAAATATTTCGCGGATGTTTTTTGAATAATTCAATCAACGGAGGAACAGACTTTTCTTTATTATTCGTCGTTTTTTGCTTTTGAAAATCCAGTGTCTCCTCAGTATGCAGGCGGATAAATAATCCAACGATCAACATCACCGCTGAAAGCCAGAACGGAATACGCCATCCCCAGGAGAGAAACTGTTCCTGAGTCAGTAAATGGTTACAGAGCGCAAAAACACCGGTTGCCAGCATAATCCCCACTGATGCAGCCGTTTGTGGGAGCGAACCTAAAAAACCGCGCCGGGATTCGGGCGCAGATTCAATGGTCATCAATGCCGCTCCGCCATACTCGCCACCAAGGCCAAAGCCCTGAATTAAACGCAGCGCCATTAATATGAGCGGTGCCCAGATCCCAATTTCCTGATACGTCGGAATAAAACCAATCAAAAATGTGGAGCAACCGACAATAGCCAGTGTCCAGATAAGTGTTATTTTTCGCCCAATTTTATCGCCAAAATGGCCAAAGACGATGCCACCTAAGGGACGAGTCAAAAAACCAACGCCAAAGGTCGCAAAGGAGGCTATAAGACCTATAAAAGGATCGCTGTTCGGGAAAAAAAGCGGAGCAAATACCAGCCCTGCTGCCGTGCCAAAAATAAAGAAGTCATACCATTCCATCAACGCGCCCGCGAAACTGCCCATTACGACACGTCTCATGGCTTTACCGGAAAGTCCTTCTCGCGGTGTGGGTAACGTTTCAGACATCATTTTCCTCTCCTGGTCGGCGAGAAATTGGGGAATAACCCACTACAAAGTGGGCAGTCTGATAAATACGCGCATCGGCCCGATGCCGATACGCGTTATGTTTATTTGTTCAATTCCGCCAGAACTTCCGCGTCTTCGGCATCCACATTCGCCCCCAAAGGTTCCCAATTAATCAATACGCAGGTCAGGAATCCCAGGAATGGCACAATTGCCAACCAGTAAAACGCTTCAGTTTTCAACGCCCCCCACAGCATCGGCCAGAAAATAAGCCCGGCAATCGCACCGGTGCGCATAATCGCGCGGGCAAACCCGACCCCTGTAGGGCGAATAGCAGGAGGATAAGAGAGTGTGGCAATGGTCATACCCAGCCCACCAGGCCCCGCTGAATGGAAGAAAATAATTGATCCCAATAACCCTAAAGACAGCCAGGGGTTAGTCGTTGCCAGCGCACCTAACGACAGTAATGCTAAGGTCACAACGGCAAATCCATACATCGATTGTCGGCGAGTACCCAGTCGTTGGAGAATAAACGAGCCGATCATCCCGCCAGTCACCCCACAAAGGGCATTCACGACGGCAGAACCCGTCAACGCACCAGTAAGCCCGCCACTTATTATTCCCGCCAACGTAAGAGGAAGATAAACACCTACGGCGTTATATTGCCACGCCTGCATGGTTGCCACGACACAGCCAAGAATGGTGCGTTTGCGGTAACGATCATTAAATAAGATGCCATATCCACCGCTGTATTTATTCTCTGCTTTTTCCGAGGATCTGGCTTCTGCTGTACCCGGTGCCGCAACGCGAGCCTGAACACCATAACGTTTTCCCAGAATGTCGCACGCTTCCTGGTAACGCCCGACGCGTGCGGCCCACATTGCGGATTCACCAATAAAGAAGTAACGCAAAATCATGAAGATGACTGCAAAAATAGCTCCGATGAATATTCCGTAACGCCACAATTGTTCTTCAGCGATACCCGACAGAAGCAGCGGCAAAAGCACCAAATAAACAACGGTTGTCGAAACATACCAGGCCATTTGCCAGAGGTTGACCGACGTTCCGGTTTTCTTCGACGTTGAACCACGAAGCTCTGCCACGGCATTGGTTGCCAAAGGGAAGTCGATGCCTAAGCCAAAGCCCATGATGACGCGGCACACCAGCACCCACCAGATACTGGGCGCAATAGCTACCGCAGCAGCCCCGATGGTGCACAGCCCCATGCCAATAATAAATGCCCGCTTTTGCCCAAAGCGGTTTATTACTCGGTTCGCTAATAAACCGCCAATTAACGCGGCGATTAATACTGACGCATTAACGGTTGCGGCAAGGCCCGGCGAAATGCCAAATTGAGCGGCAATGTATTTATTACCAAAGCCCACCATCGCCGCCTGGTAGGCATCAATCAATATGCCGCCTAAAGCGATAAAAATAACGCCGATGCTGGTGTTGATTGCAGAGTTCTTATTAACAATATCAATTACGTCCTGTGGCCGACTAATTGAATAAGTTGCAGGACTGGTGATTTGACTCATCGCAGTGTCCTTTTTAATTGTTGTAGGGTGGCGCTAGCGTGGCGCAGCGCCAGACAGAGATTTAGAAAATCATTCCGGCGCAAATTGCAGCATGACTTTTATGGAATCATTTTGCTGCGCACGTTCGAATGCTGCCGCTGCATCCTCAATGGCAAATAAATCGGTAACCAGTTCACTGGTATCAAACCGCCCATCCGCCAGCCATTCGATAACAGCATCGAAATCTTCAGGGATGTACATGCCAGAGTTGAGCAAGTCACGCTCGAAACGTTGCATCATCGGTAGCGGTATTTCACGCGGCCCACTCGGTACGCCCATGCAGACGACGGTGCCTCCGGCATACACACGGGTACAGGCATCATTAAGCGTGGCCTGCGCTGCAACAACATCAATCGCCCCCGTAAATCGCACATCTGCGGCCAGTTCCCCTGGAGCCCAAACTTCTGCTGCGCCCAGCTTTAACGCCAGCGCGCGTTTGGCAGCGTCAGGTTCAATCACGGTGATCTTCCCTGCTCCCATAATGCGCAGTGCCTGCACGATAGATAAGCCAATCGTTCCGGCACCAATAACCAGTACGCTTTCCAGAGAAGCCTTCGGCATCCGGTTAACACAATGGCGAGCACAAGCCGCCGGTTCGGCAAAGGCCAACACTTTTAGCGGTAAAGAGGCTGGTGCAACATGGCAATTACGCGCAGGAACAATGTGCTGTGAGCGAGCAAAGCCCGGCGCGCGAAAACCGGCAACCTGCGGTGGTTCACAAAGATTAAAACGTCCTGCTTTGCAGGCCCGGCATTCCATGCAAGCCATGATGGGATCGACCACAACATGATCGCCCGGCTGTACATTTTTAACGTCGCTGCCCACTTCCGTAACACGCGCTGCAATTTCATGACCGGGGATGACAGGCGGTTTGGCAAACGGATGACCGCCTTTCAGAACATGCAGATCCGAACCGCATATCCCGTAGAACACGGGCGCAATCCGTACTTCGTGCGGTTTAAGTTGCTGGTGTGGTACTTCAACATATTGAGTGGTGACTTTCCCAATATCTGAAAATAAAACCTGGGTAATTTTATCCATTGTTATTCTCCAGAATCGATATCCATAGGGGATTAGCGTTGCGCGATACCTTCATCGACAATTTCAGCCAGCCGTTGCAAGCGTGGAACGGAGACATCGCGCAGCATAGTTTGTGGATCTTGTGCACCAACAACCGACGCCCAAACCGCTCGTCCAGCCAGGAAGCCCGACGCACCACCTTTCATGGCAATACTGACTGCGCGGCCAAAAATATCGGCATCAACGCCAGAAGAAAGAATTACCCACGGCATCTTCATCTGATCGTTAAGTTTCTGACAGGCGGCAAGTAAGGTTTTTTCATCGCCTTTGCCCCCTAATGGCATCTCGGCTTTGTAAAGATCAGCCTCTGTTCCACCAAGCTCTGCGGCGGCGGCAACAATGGCGCTTTCACGATCAAAGTCCCAACCACGACGAGGTGGACGCACCACAGGTTCAATAATGCTAACCAGCCCGGCACTACGGCAGCGACGAACAAATTTATCAACCATTGCCAGACGTTCCTCTGCGGGTTCATCTTCACGCCAGAGTACAAGTAATTTCATTGCCTTAGCCCCCATTTCACGGGCTTTATGCGGGTCGACGGACATATCTATTTCAACGCTATCAACCGGGATGCCATTACCTGGGATAAAAAGATCGGCAGCGACAATCAGGCCGCAAGAATTAGCAACAGCGCCCTGCTCGACTATTTGCTCAAGACAAAATTGTTTATCCGCCAGAACGGCAGAAGCATAAGGAGAAAGGATTCGGGTCGCGGCAACTTTAAAATCGGTGAGTACACAGTCGGCGATGGGTTTTGGCTGCCCTGCTGCCGCAAACATCAGGCGCATGGCCTCACGCTGATCGACAGCTAACATGGCGAATCCACCACCTGGGCGGGAGATATCTTTCAGCGTGTATGGGGTGAAGTGGGGTGACATAGAAACTCCTGTTAATAGATAAAATTAAAGACCAGCCTGCTGGCGAACCTGATTTAGCAGGGCGCTCCAGTCCTGCCGCCCTTTGCCGTCTTGACTTGCTGCGGCGTAATAACTTTCTGCTGCAATCCCCATATTGAGCGGCGCCCCCGTTTCCCGAGCGACGTCAACTGCAATACGCAGATCTTTCAATGCCAGGTCCACCATGAAGGCGGGAGAAAGATCGCCTTTCAGCACTTTGCCAGGCCAGGTGGTCGTAAAATGTCCTTTCCCTGCTGCCGTACCACTCATCACCTTAATTGCGACATCAAGATTTAATCCCAGTGACTCACATAACACAGCGGCTTCGGAGGACAGCGCATTAAGCGCAATGCTCATATAGTTGTTAATTAGCTTCACACGGATCCCCATTCCTGGGCCGCCAGCCTCAACCAGCTCATTACCCATGCACATGAGAATCGGGCGTGCACGCGCAATCTGCTCATCAGTGCCACCCGCTAAAATCAGCAATGTGCCATCAATCGCATTCACGGACGTTCTGCCCACGGGGGCGTCCATCATACTGATGCCTTTTTCTTGTAATTCCCGTATTAATGCATCGGTCTGTAAGGGATGAATAGTCGACATATCAATCACTAACGCGTCAGATGAAACAGTTTCACAGACGCCTTTTTCCCCCAACAGCACCTGTCGAACAATGTCACCATTGGGAAGCATAGTGATGATAAATTCAGCGCCTGCTGCCGCTTCTGCTGGGATTTGTGCCGCAGTGGCCCCCTGCGTAACTAGCGCATCGACGGCCTGTGCATTGACATCAAATACCTGCAATGAATGCCCTTTTTGCAATAGATTGTTAGCCATTGGGCTACCCATCTGCCCCAGCCCGAGAAATGCAATGGTTGCCATGAATGCTCTCCTGTCTGACATTGACAAAATAATGACAATTGAAAATTCGTTTTCGTCTGTTTTTGAGCATATTTGTAATTTATGTTCAAAAACACGACACGCATCACTAATTTGATCATTTGTGTCATTTAAATTGACCAAAGACGACAAACTTAAACAGGACAAGACAAATATGACCAGAATTGCATGCGTGGGTATCACAGTTCAGGACAGGATTTATTCTTTGCCCACTCTGCCGGAGGGCGGCGGGAAATATCAGGCAAATCATTATCTTGAGATTGGTGGCGGCCCTGCAGCAACAGCCGCTGTTGCAATCGCAAAGCTTGGCGTGGAGGTTGATTTCATCGGTCGCGTCGGCGATGACAGTTGTGGAAATACCTTACTTGCAGAACTTGAGGGTTGGGGCGTCAATACCGCATTTTGCCGCCGATATCCTAACGCCCGTTCGTCGCAATCAGCGATCCTCGTTGATCAGCATGGCGAACGGATTATCGTTAATTATCCAAGTCCTGATCTCGGTACTGATGCCGAATGGTTAGAAGCGATCGATTTCTCTCGTTATGATCTGATTCTGGCCGATGTTCGCTGGCATAGCGGTACTGAAAAAGCATTCTCGCTAGCGCGCCTTGCGGGTGTGACAACACTTTTAGACGCCGATATGACACCGCAGGATATTTCTCCACTTGTCGCGCTTGCCGATCACGCCGTTTTCTCTACGCCAGGGCTGAAACGTATGACTGGCCTTCAGTCACCTGAAGAAAGCTTGTACCAGGCAACGACACAAACAGCAGGTAAAGTGTATGTCACGCTGGGTTCTGAAGGTTCGTTGTGGATTGAAGATGATCATTTGTGTCAACAGGAGGCATTTTCTGTCAATGTGGTTGATACCACTGGAGCAGGCGATGTTTTTCACGGCGCACTCGCGGTAGCGTTGGCAGAAAAAATGCCAACAAAAGAGGCTATTCGTTTTGCCAGTGCGGTTGCCGCGATGAAATGTACCCAGCCTGGCGGTCGGGCTGGCATTCCTAATCGTGAGCAAACCGAATCATTTTTGTCACTTTATGCGTAAAATGGTAAACATCTACCGAGGAGGGGCAAGGGAGTATTCATGAGTATCATCGAAGTGACAGGTAATCCACGCCATGACCAACTCGTTCATCTAATCGCAGAACGCGGTTATATGAATATTGAAGAACTGGCACAACTGCTGGATGTTTCAACGCAAACCGTGCGCCGGGATATCCGAAAACTCAGTGAGCAGGGGTTGATCACCCGTCATCATGGAGGAGCCGGGCGCGTCTCCAGCGTCATGAATACCGCTTTTGAGCAACGGGAACTTTCGCTAACCGCCGAGAAACGGGCGATCGCTGAGGCGGTCGCCGATTACCTTCCCGAACGCTGTACTGTCTTTATCACCATCGGTACAACCGTAGAAGCCGTTGCCAGGGCATTACTCAACCGTCGTGATTTACGCATTATCACTAACAGCCTGCGTGTGGCACAGATTCTTTATAAGAATCAGGATATTGAAGTGATGGTGCCGGGAGGCACTTTACGCGCCCATAACGGTGGGATTATCGGCCCTGGAGCCGTGGATTTTATTGAAGGTTTTCGCGCAGACTATTTAATCACCAGTATTGGTGCCATTGAACATGACGGCACCCTGCTGGAATTTGATGTCAATGAAGCGTTAGTCGCGAGAACGATGATTAAACACGCGCGGAATACATTGCTAGTGGCAGATCATACTAAGTTTGCCGCTTCGGCTGCGGTTTCAATTGGCAATGCGCGGAATGTCAGGGCTTTTTTTACTGATGCCCCGCCTCCCAATTCTTTCTGCCAGTTGTTAAGTGAAGAGAATGTTGAACTGGTGGTTGCCGAGCAGGAAGTTTCCTGAAATTGAAACTTCGAAAAATCCGCTGGGGATTCAGCGGATTTTATTTTGCCGGATGCGGCCTACGGTTGATACGGTTTTCGTTGGCCGGATTAAGCACATCCGGCCATTAATTAAGCTTCAGCCGCCAGCATCTCTTTCTTACGTTGGCTAATTCGCTTAACCAGCATTACGGAAACCACCGCACCACAGAATGCGAAGCAGGCCATAATGCCAAACACGATTTTGTAGCCAATAATCCCCGGATTTAAATCCAGAATGTAGCCATACAGACTGAAGCAGAACATCGCCGGGGCGTAACCGATAAAGCTCCCCAACGCCATCGCCGCGCCTGTTTTATTTTCAGCAATTTTTGCTTCGCCAATAGGTGCAAAAAATACGGCTCGCTGTGTAAAGACTATCGCACCAAAGCCCAATGTACAGGCCATCCCTAAATATACCGGCATACTTTCGTGCGGCAGCATAATCAACAGTACGAGCGCAGCGGTACTGATGATAAAGGTGTAGCATAGATATTTACTCGGCGATTTCAGGATCTTATCTGAAATCATGCCACCAATCGGTCCACCGATCATTTTCAGACAGTATTGGTTAATGATGCCGTAAGCCCCCACCAGCGCAACGGGCAGTAGATAGATGTTTTTCAAGAATGGAATGAAGAACGTCAGGCCACAGTACACCGCGTAAACGAAGAAGACGTTGAAAGCGATAAGCCAGATGGTTTTGTCTTTCAGCACCGAGGTCATACTGGTGTTTTGCGATGCTCCGTCTTCTTTTTTCGCCTCCACGGACGGTGCCTCTTCTTTGTCATTGAGGACAAAGAAAATGATAACGCCCACAGCAATCACAATAAGGGAATAGAACCAGATACCCGCTTTAAAGCCCAATAAGCCACTGCCAAACCAGGTAAATACTGCCAACGCAGAAAATGCCACCACGGTATCGACAATGCCACGCCCTGTTTCGAAGAAGCCAAACAACCGACCTTGTTGTTCGCTATTGCCCAATCGACTTACTGACTTGAGCAAGACCGGCCAGTTCATCATGTCGCAGGTAACGCCAAATAGCGCCCAGACAAAGAGGATGCCCCAATACCCCGGCATTGTTGTCAAATAAACACCCAGTAATCCCGTCGCAATGAGTGAGAGTGACATGGTGTATCTGCGCGGTAGTTTATCGGCAAAATAAATAGACAGAAAAAAGCCCACTGTGGTGACAAATGAGTTTACCGACATAGCATTACCAATTTGACCATTAGTCAAATGGAAATATTCCTGCATCGGGATATAAAACGCATCTTTCAGCGACGGTAATTTATAAATTGTACCGCCACACAGTGTTAATAGACTAAATAACGCCCATTTCTTTTTCGTGAGCATAACATTCCCTAAGCGATTTTTAAAATCACTGTTTTAAAGGCAATAAGATATCGACCATTCTTATGAAATGGTTTTATTAACTGCGTATGAGTTAAAACTTATTAGTGGTTCAGAAGATGGCTTGCCTCTTGTTTGATTTGTTGTAGTACGTTACGCACATGATTTATCTGATTAATCGCATCTTCTTTTTCTTTACGTAACCGCGCATCCAGTAAATGATTTTCTGGTAGTGGTGTTTCACTCATCTGGCGATAAGGGATCCACGGATTATCATCTTCGTCTTCAAAGCGGAACGCCGGAGCATAATAATCAACCTCTTCTTCCAGGCCATATGCCGTCACCTGCGGCTCATCATCGCCCAGGCAGATAAGGTGCGTTAATAACGCCTTGAATGGCATATCTCCCTGACCTGAAATACAGGCTTTATGGCCCAGCCCCCCCTGTTCTTTAACAATCAATGCATCTTTGATATGCACCTGGGTAATATGTGGCGCCATCGTTTTTAAAGCGTCGATGGGATGCTCATTTGCATTGATCATGTTCGCAAAATCAAACAGTAAGGAAAGAGACTCCATCTCACTTTCTTTGACCAGCGACACCAGCTCATGGCTTTTTAAATCTTCATGCTGCTCGATCGTAAAAGTCAGGCCGCTGTCCTGATACGTTTCCCGTACATAGGCAATGTCGTTAGCGATGATCGATAATACGTCGCGCAAATTACCTTCATAACGTGGATAAAAACGTACGGACGATGCCCCAGTTTTCAACGCGATGGCGACGGCTTCGTCAATAGATGCCTTATCTGAGGCGCTGGTTTCAATATGAATATCAAGGTTCAGACGGCGGGCTTTATCACCAAAGGCAGAGAGTTCTTTATCGTCCATATTGCCAAGAGAAAAACGCTCGCCATCCAGAACATGAATTTTGACGCCCCGCAGATTATTTTCACTCGCGATATCAAGTAAATCAGCAGGCAATACTCTTTCCAGCCGCATATTTAAATGAAAGGCATAGGCATGTAAATAAAGAGGAAGAGTATCGACACGTTGTAGAATCTTTCTTGCGTTATTTGTTGTCACCATAAAACACCTACAGATTAATGATGAGGTCTACGGCCTCAAATCGCCAATATTCAATATCTATCTGGACAATATTGCCTTGCTGGTCGGCGCGATGCTTTTCAATTAAGATCGCAGGCATACCCGCAGAACCGCCAAGATACTTGCTGATATCGCCCGGCATTCTGACGGGTTTGAAAATCAATCTTTTTACTACCGTCTCTTTTTGGTAGCACTTTTCCCAGACTGCAGAAAATGAGTGGTTTTCAAGTTGTTCAATAAAACCTGGGGCAACTTCAGGATTAATATATGTTTCGTGATAGAAAACTTTATGTCCTTCCAGCGCCCCCCAGCCGGTAATTCGATAGAGTTCGGTTGATGGCGTCACTGCAATCAGTGGCGCAAGCGTCTGGGGAATGTCGCTGGTACGGCTTTTCTCGGTAAACCCCCAGGAAGGTTCCCGCCCTTGCTCAATTGCGGCCCGCTGAAAGCTCGCCGACAGCTCCGGGCTGTAATTAAATCGCGGCTGAGTCACGAACCACCCTTTACGATCCTTACGGAAGATTTTGGATTCTGCCTCGAGGTTCAGCAACGCCTGGCGCAGCGTCATACGTTTAATGCCCAGCAGCTCTCCCAGCTCTCTTTCTGAAGGGAGTTTTCCACCCGGCGTAGTGATGCCATCTTTTAACCACCGATCCAGTTTCTCTTTTGCATTTTCTACGGTGGATTGATTTCCCGTCATTGTTTAATCCTTTTGGTTTAAACCAGATGAGGCATCTTACGCTTACGCCAAAAAAGAAAGCAATTAACGGCGTATGACTTTGCAGATAATTGTGACAAAGCTCTCTATTGACGTAACCACAAACTTATAAGGGAGATACCCGCATTGGTGAGCGCTCACGACAGGCAAAAAAAAACCTGCCATCGCTGGCAGGTTTTTTATGACTAAAAAACGAAATTAATCGTCTTTCGGTGCGCGGTTAGCGCGACGACGATCGTTTTCCGTCAGGTGACGTTTACGAATACGGATAGAGGTCGGAGTCACTTCTACCAGTTCGTCATCATCGATGAACTCCAGAGCTTGTTCCAGGGTCATGCGGATAGGCGGAACCAGAACAACGGCTTCGTCAGTACCGGAAGCACGCATGTTGGTCAGTTTCTTACCGGTCAGGCAGTTTACAGTCAGGTCGTTAGAGCGGCTGTGAATACCGATAATCTGACCTTCGTAAACTTCTGCACCGTGACCGAGGAACAGCTTACCGCGATCCTGCAGACCGAACAGCGCGAACGCTACCGCTTTACCCTGACCGTTAGAGATCAGTACGCCGTTCTGACGCTGACCCACTTCACCCGGACGAACGTCGTCGTAATGGCTGAAGGTGGAGTACAGCAGACCTGTACCGGAAGTCATGGTCATGAACTCAGAACGGAAGCCGATCAGACCACGGCTTGGGATCACGTAGTCGAGACGTACGCGGCCTTTACCGTCTGGATTCATGTTTTTCAGGTCGCCTTTACGTTCGCCCAGCGCCTGCATCACAGAACCCTGATGCTGTTCTTCAACGTCCAGAGTCACGTTTTCATACGGCTCTTGTTTACGACCGTCGATTTCACGGAAGATAACTTTCGGACGGGATACCGCCAGTTCGAAACCTTCACGACGCATGTTTTCGATCAGAACAGACAGGTGCAGTTCGCCACGACCAGAAACGCGGAACGCATCGGCGTCTTCGGTTTCTTCTACGCGCAGCGCAACGTTGTGTACCAGTTCTTTGTTCAGACGGTCCAGGATCTGACGAGACGTTACGAACTTACCTTCTTTACCGCAGAACGGCGAGGTGTTAACGCAGAAGAACATAGAAACGGTCGGTTCATCAACGGAGAGTGCCGGCAGCGCTTCAACGTTTTGCGTGTCGCAAACGGTGTCAGAAATGTTCAGTTCGCCAAGGCCCGTGATCGCCACGATATCGCCAGCTTCCGCCAGATCGGTTTCGATACGTTCCAGACCGAGGTGGCCCAGCACTTTACCGACTTTCGCGTTGCGGGTTTTGCCTTCGCTATCGATGATAGTAACTTGCTGGTTCGGCTTCACTTTACCGCGCTTGATGCGGCCAATGCCGATAACACCAACATAGCTGTTGTAATCGAGCTGAGAAATCTGCATCTGGAACGGACCGTCAAGGTCAACGTCCGGCGCAGGAACGTGGTCAATAATCGCCTGATACAGCGGGGTCATGTCTTCCGCCATATCTTCGTGGTCCAGACCCGCGATACCGTTCAGCGCAGAAGCGTAAACGATCGGGAAGTCCAGCTGCTCGTCGGTCGCGTCGAGGTTTACGAACAGGTCGAATACCTGATCCACAACCCAGTCAGGACGCGCGCCAGGGCGGTCAACTTTGTTGATAACAACAATCGGCTTCAGGCCGTAAGCAAACGCTTTTTTGGTTACGAAGCGCGTTTGCGGCATCGGGCCGTCAAATGCGTCAACCACCAGCAGCACTGAGTCTACCATGGACATTACACGTTCAACTTCACCACCGAAGTCGGCGTGCCCCGGGGTATCAACGATATTGATACGGTAATCATTCCATTTGATAGCGGTGTTTTTCGCGAGGATGGTAATCCCACGCTCTTTCTCCAAATCGTTGGAGTCCATCACGCGCTCTTGGGTTTCGGCACGAGAGTCGAACGTACCGGATTGTTGGAGCAGCTTGTCTACCAGGGTGGTTTTACCATGGTCGAC
The DNA here is from genome assembly GCF_005781135.1 of Escherichia sp. E3659. Lineage (NCBI taxonomy): Bacteria > Pseudomonadati > Pseudomonadota > Gammaproteobacteria > Enterobacterales > Enterobacteriaceae > Escherichia > Escherichia sp. E3659. The sequence continues at coordinate 120,710 of NZ_VATQ01000004.1, forward strand.
GTGCGCGATGATGGCGATATTACGCAATTTTTCGATCACAACTTTGCCTCAGGCATTAGAAATAGCGCGTTATTGTACACGGATTAATCGCACTACAAAACAGGATCACAAACATCCTCCGCAAACAAGTATTGCAGAGTCCCTTTGTGATCGCTTTCACGGAGCATAAAAAGGGTTATCCAAAGGTCATTGCACCAACATGGTGCTTAATGTTTCCATTGAAGCACTATATTGGTGCAACATTCACATCATGGTGCAGCCCTTTTGCACGATGTTAAGCATGATAACGCCTTTTAGGGGCAATTTAAAAGTTGGCACAGATTTCGCTTTATCTTTTTTACGGCGACACGGCCAAAATAATTGCAGATTTCGTTACCACGACGACAATGACCAATCCAGGAGAGTTAAAGTATGTCCGCTGAACACGTACTGACGATGCTGAACGAGCACGAAGTGAAGTTTGTTGATTTGCGCTTCACCGATACCAAAGGTAAAGAACAGCACGTCACTATCCCTGCTCATCAGGTGAATGCTGAATTCTTCGAAGAAGGCAAAATGTTTGACGGCTCCTCGATTGGCGGCTGGAAAGGCATTAACGAATCCGACATGGTGCTGATGCCAGACGCATCCACCGCAGTGATTGACCCGTTCTTCGCCGACTCTACCCTGATTATCCGTTGCGACATCCTTGAACCTGGCACCCTGCAAGGCTATGACCGTGACCCGCGCTCCATCGCGAAGCGCGCTGAAGATTACCTGCGTTCTACTGGCATTGCCGACACCGTACTGTTCGGGCCAGAACCTGAATTCTTCCTGTTCGATGACATCCGTTTCGGATCATCTATCTCCGGTTCTCACGTTGCTATCGACGATATCGAAGGTGCATGGAACTCCTCCACCCAATACGAAGGTGGTAACAAAGGTCACCGTCCGGCAGTGAAAGGTGGTTACTTCCCGGTGCCTCCGGTAGACTCTGCTCAGGATATTCGTTCTGAAATGTGTCTGGTGATGGAACAGATGGGTCTGGTGGTTGAAGCCCATCACCACGAAGTAGCGACTGCTGGTCAGAACGAAGTGGCTACCCGCTTCAATACCATGACCAAAAAAGCTGACGAAATTCAGATCTACAAATATGTTGTGCACAACGTAGCGCACCGCTTCGGCAAAACCGCGACCTTTATGCCAAAACCGATGTTCGGTGATAACGGCTCCGGTATGCACTGCCACATGTCGCTGTCTAAAAACGGCGTTAACCTGTTCGCGGGCGACAAATACGCAGGTCTGTCTGAACAGGCGCTGTACTATATTGGCGGCGTAATCAAACACGCTAAAGCGATTAACGCCCTGGCAAACCCGACCACCAACTCTTACAAGCGTCTGGTCCCGGGCTACGAAGCACCGGTAATGCTGGCTTACTCTGCGCGTAACCGTTCTGCATCTATCCGTATTCCGGTGGTTTCTTCTCCGAAAGCGCGTCGTATCGAAGTGCGTTTCCCGGACCCGGCGGCTAACCCGTACCTGTGCTTTGCTGCCCTGCTGATGGCCGGTCTTGATGGCATCAAAAACAAGATCCATCCGGGCGAAGCCATGGACAAAAACCTGTATGACCTGCCGCCAGAAGAAGCGAAAGAGATCCCACAGGTTGCAGGCTCTCTGGAAGAAGCACTGAACGAACTGGATCTGGACCGCGAGTTCCTGAAAGCCGGTGGCGTGTTCACTGATGAAGCGATCGATGCGTACATCGCTCTGCGTCGCGAAGAAGATGACCGCGTGCGTATGACTCCGCATCCGGTAGAGTTTGAGCTGTACTACAGCGTCTAATAGTTGAAGTTGTACTACCCGGCGCAACAACGCCGGGGGTTCCAACCAGACCCATCTGGCGTAATTGTTGCAGCCAGTTTGAACACGGACAGCGCGCAGAACCCGGAGCGTACACCGGTACGTGAGGAGTTCGAGCACTGCCCAGGTTCAAAATGGCAAATAAAATAGCCTGATGGGACTGGTTTTTAGTTGCCGTGGAAATTTCAGCCCATCTCTGCATGGGCTTTTTTCTCCGTAACTTCTGTGATGCTTCGCGCTTTTTATCCGTAAAAAGCTATAATGCACTAAAATGGTGCAACCTGTTCAGGAGACTGCTTTATGGCAACAGGCACGCAGCCCGATGCTGGGCAGATCCTCAACTCGCTGATTAACAGTATTTTGTTAATTGATGACAATCTGGCGATCCATTACGCCAACCCCGCCGCGCAACAACTGCTCGCCCAAAGCTCCCGCAAATTGTTTGGTACACCGTTACCGGAACTGTTGAGCTACTTCTCATTAAATATCGAGTTGATGCAAGAAAGTCTGGAGGCGGGGCAAGGTTTTACCGATAACGAAGTGACGCTGGTCATCGACGGTCGTTCGCATATTCTTTCTGTGACTGCCCAGCGTATGCCGGACGGCATGATCCTGCTGGAGATGGCACCGATGGATAACCAGCGCCGCTTAAGTCAGGAACAGCTACAGCACGCCCAGCAGGTTGCTGCCCGTGATTTAGTGCGCGGCCTGGCACATGAGATTAAAAATCCGCTTGGCGGTTTACGCGGCGCGGCGCAGCTGCTCAGCAAAGCGTTACCTGACCCGTCGCTGCTGGAATATACCAAAGTGATTATCGAACAGGCGGACCGGCTGCGAAATCTGGTCGACCGTCTGTTGGGGCCGCAGCTGCCCGGTACGCGCGTTACCGAAAGTATTCACAAAGTGGCTGAACGCGTGGTGACGCTGGTGTCGATGGAACTGCCGGACAACGTGCGGTTGATTCGTGATTACGACCCCAGCCTGCCGGAACTGGCGCACGACCCGGATCAAATTGAGCAAGTGCTGCTGAATATTGTGCGCAATGCGCTACAGGCGCTGGGGCCGGAAGGTGGTGAAATCATTCTGCGTACCCGCACCGCGTTTCAACTGACCTTACACGGCGAACGCTATCGGCTGGCGGCGCGGATTGATGTGGAAGACAACGGGCCGGGCATTCCGCCTCATTTGCAGGATACGCTGTTTTACCCGATGGTCAGCGGCCGCGAAGGTGGCACCGGGCTTGGCTTATCCATCGCCCGTAATTTGATTGATCAGCATTCAGGCAAAATTGAATTTACCAGTTGGCCAGGTCATACCGAGTTCTCGGTTTACCTGCCTATCAGGAAATAAAGGTGACGTTTATGCAACGAGGGATAGTCTGGGTAGTCGATGACGATAGTTCCATCCGTTGGGTGCTTGAACGTGCGCTCGCTGGGGCAGGTTTAACCTGTACGACGTTTGAGAACGGCGCGGAGGTACTGGAGGCGCTGGCGAGCAAAACGCCGGATGTGCTGCTTTCAGATATACGTATGCCGGGAATGGACGGGCTGGCGCTGCTCAAGCAGATTAAACAGCGCCATCCGATGCTTCCGGTCATCATTATGACCGCACATTCCGATCTGGATGCTGCCGTCAGCGCCTATCAACAAGGGGCGTTTGATTATCTGCCCAAACCGTTTGATATCGACGAAGCCGTGGCGCTGGTTGAACGTGCCATCAGTCATTACCAGGAACAGCAACAACCGCGTAATGTTCAGCTTAACGGCCCAACGACCGATATCATCGGCGAAGCGCCAGCCATGCAGGACGTGTTCCGTATTATCGGTCGGCTTTCGCGTTCTTCTATTAGCGTGCTGATTAACGGCGAATCCGGTACCGGTAAAGAACTGGTCGCTCATGCCCTGCATCGCCACAGTCCGCGAGCCAAAGCGCCGTTTATCGCGCTCAATATGGCGGCTATCCCGAAGGATTTGATCGAATCAGAACTGTTCGGTCACGAGAAAGGCGCGTTTACCGGCGCGAATACCATTCGTCAGGGGCGTTTTGAACAGGCCGATGGCGGCACGTTATTTCTCGATGAAATTGGCGATATGCCACTGGATGTGCAGACGCGTTTGCTGCGCGTGCTGGCAGACGGTCAGTTTTATCGCGTTGGCGGCTATGCGCCGGTGAAAGTGGATGTGCGGATTATCGCTGCCACTCACCAGAATCTCGAACAGCGGGTGCAGGAAGGCAAGTTCCGTGAGGATTTGTTCCATCGCCTGAACGTTATCCGTGTTCATCTGCCGCCGCTGCGTGAGCGTCGGGAAGATATTCCCCGTCTGGCACGCCATTTTTTACAAGTTGCCGCTCGCGAGCTGGGCGTAGAAGCAAAGTTGCTGCATCCGGAAACTGAAGCCGCTCTGACGCGTCTGGCGTGGCCAGGCAACGTGCGCCAGCTGGAAAACACCTGCCGCTGGCTAACGGTAATGGCTGCCGGACAGGAAGTGTTGATTCAGGATTTGCCTGGCGAACTGTTTGAATCAACCGTACCGGAAAGCACTTCACAAATGCAGCCGGACAGTTGGGCAACGCTGTTAGCACAGTGGGCAGATCGGGCGCTACGTTCCGGTCATCAAAACTTGCTGTCTGAAGCGCAACCAGAGCTGGAGCGGACGTTACTGACTACCGCGTTGCGACATACGCAGGGGCATAAACAGGAAGCTGCGCGCTTACTTGGCTGGGGGCGTAACACCCTGACGCGTAAGTTAAAAGAGCTTGGAATGGAGTGATTCAGGCTCGCCATGTAAAGATTGATTATTGAGCGCAAATTGCTGTTATTTTGCGCTTTACTGTTCCGGTAAGTTCAGTATGATCATGCCCGAAAAACGGGGGGAGTGTCATTATGCTGGAATCAATAATTAATCTGCTATCAAGTGGCGCAGTTAACAGCCACACGCCGCAAACTGCCGTTGCTGCCGTGCTGTGTGCCGCAATGATTGGGCTGTTTAGCTGAGTTTCAGATTGCTGATGAAGTGCTCTTTGTTCATGCCGAATGCGGCGTGAACGCCTTATCCGGCCTACAAAAACAGATTTTGTAGACCTGACAAGCGTAGCGCATCAGGCAACCTTGTTCTCAGCACATTGATGGCGCTTTCGTTTATCACCGTTGTAAACGAAGCGCCATTCACTATTTAAATCACCCGTGAGAACTGCTGCATTCGCGCTTTCTGGCGCAGATACGTATCAAAGCACATGCAAATGTTGCGGATCAGCAAGCGACCTTTCGCCGTCACCTGAATCCCCTTCTCATCCACATCCACCAGCCCGTCTTTTGCTAATGGGGCCAGCAGCTTGAGATCTTCCGCAAAGTAATCAGCGAAGTGCAAATCCCACTGTTGCTCAATGGGGGCGTAATCCAGACGGAAGTTGCAGATGAGCGACTTAATCACATCGCGGCGAATACAGTCATCACGCGTTAGCGCAATACCACGCCACAGCGCATTACCTTGTTCATCCACCTGCTGATAGTACTGCTTCAACTCTTTCTGGTTCTGCGCGTAGCAGTCGCCAATCATGCTGATGGCGGAAACGCCCATCCCAAGCAGATCGGTATCGCCCTGGGTGGTGTAGCCCTGGAAGTTACGATGCAGCACGCCTTCACGCTGGGCCACTGCCAGCTCGTCATCCGGGCGAGCAAAGTGATCCATACCGATAAACTGATAGCCCGATTGTGTCAGGAAGGCGATGGTTTCCTGCAGAATATCGAGTTTTTGTTGCGGACTCGGCAAGTCAGCATCTTTGATTTTGCGCTGGGCGGCAAAAATAGTTGGCAGATGCGCGTAGTTAAAGACGCTCAGACGGTCAGGGTTCAGTTCCGCCACGCGTTTCAGGGTAAAGGCGAAACTCTCCGGCGTCTGTTTCGGCAGGCCGTAAATCAGGTCAATGTTGGTGGAGGTAAAGCCAATCTCACGCGCATGGTTAAGCAGCGCAAAGATGAACTCTTCATCCTGCTCGCGGTTAACCAGACGCTGTACTTCTTTGTTGAAGTCCTGCACGCCCATGCTCAGGCGGTTAAAGCCTTCGGCGCGTAAATGATCCAGTACATCCAGTTCGATTTCGCGCGGATCGACTTCGATCGAGATTTCCGCATCGGCATTGAACTGGAAGTTTTCGCGCAACAGCTTCATCAGGCGGCTGATTTGCGCTTTATTCAGGTATGTTGGCGTTCCACCGCCCCAGTGCAGCTGGCTCACCTTGCGCCCGACAAAAAGCGGAGCACGATGAACGATTTCTTGCTCAAGCACGTCCAGATACTGGTCGGCCTTGTGCTGCTGACGAGTCACAATCTTGTTGCAACCGCAGAAGTAGCAAAGTTTGTGGCAGAACGGAATATGTACGTAGAGAGATAAGGGACGCTCTGGGTAGCGCGCCACGGCTTGTAAAAACGCCTGTTCGCCGAAGTCTTCTGAAAACTCCAGCGCGGTCGGGTACGAGGTGTATCGTGGCCCGGAATAGTTATATTTCTGGATCAGGGCCAGGTCCCAGTCGATTTGCTGTACAGACATGCTCACTCCTTCCGATGGCGTCTCTGGCGGCTACGGCGTACCGGCGGATGCCCGTTTCGGGTCATCAGCCGGTTGCGCAGCCACTTTTGTCGCCGCGACAACCGCTGTAGTTTAACGAATAACCACACCAGATAACATATAACCGGAAGGGTTATCAGCAGAACGGGAAGGCCCACGGCGGCAATCCGTTAGTTGCCCCGCAGCAGACGCATCATGTCTTCTTGCTTCTCGTCTTCTTCCTCTTCTTCGTCGTCGTCATAAGAGAGGCCGAGTTTCTGCATCAGCTCATCAATACGATCCAGCTTGGCATCTACCCAGGATTGCTCTTCGGCACTCAGGGTTTCGCCTGCTTCCAGACGTTCCAGCAGCGCATCCAGACGCTCATCCGTCTCCAGTAACTCCAACTCCGCCTGCGGTGAAAGCATAGGTTTCTCACTCTTCGGTTTGTGCTGTTTGGTGACTTTTTCAGTCACGCCCAATGGAATAGGGGTTTTACTGCCAATACGTGGATCTTTCGGTGCATTCTGGCCTTTGCTACCCGAAGTAGCGCTACCGCCCGCTGCGCGGCTGCCTGGTGCATGACCACGACGTTTTTTCTGGCGCTTGCGATCACGAGCTTCCTGATTCAGCTCTTCGCGGGTTTTACGACGCGCTTTTGCATGGCCTTTGCTGCGTGAGTTTGAAGATGATGGTTTCATATCAATTCGTCTTTTAGCCGTTTTATTTAGTATAGATTTGCGGCGGAATCTAACAGAAAGCAAGCAAAGAAAAAAGGCGACAGATTACTCTGTCGCCTTTTTTCCTGACTCACAACCCTTAACGGGTCTTACAATCCTTGCAGGCCGCCAACACACCCTGTTTTTCCATTAGCCGGAACATTCCGTGTTGATTCCATTTCCCTTTAGTGACGTCTCCGGACGTTTGTCTTCCTGACAATCCTCTGTCTTCGCCTCCTGGCGCTCCTGACCCTCATCCTGAGTCATCGTTCCTGTTAGCGTCCTCGCTCTATGGGTGCTACTTTACGCTTCTGTGTTAAACAAACAATAAACTATCATCAGTATTTACTCATTTTCAGATTATTGTATAAAACTAATCACATGATTTATTTAGCCTATTTGACATGTGTCGCAGAAATTTCTCTTCGATTTCTCATAAAAACAATCGGCAATGTCTCACAAAGTACATGGTATTTACTTACACCGTTCACGCCGAAAAATCCGTCTTTTATTGTGGTTCAGGTATAATCGCCGCAAAGCTTTGACTGACGGAGACGACCGCTTTGACTAATTTGAATTATCAACAGACGCATTTTGTGATGAGTGCGCCTGATATTCGCCACTTACCTTCCGATACCGGGATCGAAGTGGCTTTTGCAGGCCGTTCCAACGCAGGTAAATCCAGCGCGCTGAACACGCTAACTAACCAGAAAAGCCTGGCGCGTACCTCGAAAACACCAGGACGTACCCAGCTTATCAACCTGTTTGAAGTGGCTGAGGGCAAACGTCTGGTCGACTTGCCTGGCTATGGCTACGCGGAAGTTCCTGAAGAGATGAAGCGCAAATGGCAGCGCGCGCTCGGTGAGTACCTCGAAAAACGTCAGAGTCTACAAGGCCTGGTCGTGCTGATGGATATTCGCCATCCGCTGAAAGATCTCGACCAGCAGATGATTGAGTGGGCGGTGGACAGCAATATCGCCGTACTGGTGTTGCTGACCAAAGCGGATAAACTGGCGAGCGGTGCACGTAAAGCGCAATTGAATATGGTGCGTGAAGCAGTGCTGGCGTTTAACGGTGATGTGCAGGTAGAGACATTCTCTTCTCTGAAGAAGCAAGGTGTGGATAAGCTGCGGCAGAAACTGGATACCTGGTTCAGCGAGATGCAGCCTGTAGAAGAAACGCAGGACGGCGAATAATTTTCTAGCCCTTACGCATGTGCCGGATATCGCGTATCTGGCACATAAAATCATGCAAATTCAATGAGCTATTTTTCTACCGTAGGCCTGTTAAGCACAACGTATCCGGCAATACGGATCTTTTCTTTCGCACAATAAAAAACGCCCCAGTCATTACTGACTGGGGCGGCTAAAAAATTCAGCCAAATCCGATTACGTGAAGTAAAAGGTCTGAAAGATAGAACATCTTACCTCTGTACCCTACGCGACTAACTTTACTCTTTTTTGTTCAGTTCAGAAAGCACTTTTTGTAATTTTTTTTCAGTTGTTGCATAGGAATTTCTAATACCCATCACAAATCGTGGCTGGTTATGTTGCTTAGTTACGAAAAAAAGGCTTGTTAAGGCAAATCTTAGTGCGCCTGATCCCAGTTTTCGCCACTCCCCACTTCCACCAGCAACGGCACATCCAGGCGGGTACAGTTTTCCATCAACTGATGGATCTTCTTCGCTACCGCATCGACATCATCTTTATGAACTTCAAACACCAGTTCATCGTGTACCTGCATGATCATTCGCACGCGCGGTTGCTCTTCCTGTAGCCAGGCATCAACGGCAATCATAGCCCGTTTGATGATATCCGCAGCGGTTCCCTGCATTGGTGCGTTAATGGCTGCACGTTCAGCCGCGGCACGACGTGCACCGTTGCTGGATTTGATATCCGGCAGATAGAGGCGACGTCCGTCCAGGGTTTCAACGTATCCCTGCTCTTTCGCCTGAGCACGAGTGCGTTCCATATATTCCAGTACGCCTGGGTAGCGTTCGAAGTAAAGGTCCATGTACTTCTGTGCTTCTTTACGTGGAATGTTCAATTGCCGCGCCAGACCGAAAGCACTCATGCCATAAATCAGACCAAAGTTGATCGCTTTCGCGCTACGGCGTTGTTCGCTGGTGACGGTTTCCAGTGGCAAACCAAACACTTCTGCCGCCGTTGCCCGGTGGATATCTTTTCCTTCTGCAAATGCGGTCAGCAAGCCTTTGTCTCGTGAAAGATGCGCCATAATGCGCAGTTCAATCTGCGAGTAGTCCGCCGAGACTATCACATAATCCTGCGGCGCAATAAACGCCTGGCGGATACGGCGGCCTTCTTCGTTACGCACCGGAATGTTTTGCAGGTTAGGATCGGTTGAGGATAAACGCCCCGTCGCAGTTACCGCCTGGTGATAAGAGGTGTGCACGCGCCCGGTTTTCGGGTTGATCATCAGCGGCAGCTTGTCGGTGTAGGTCGATTTCAGCTTCGCCAGACCACGATACTCCAGAATCACTTTTGGCAACGGATAGTCCAGTGCCAGCTCTTCCAGTACCTCTTCCGACGTTGACGGCGCACCACCCGGCGTTTTCTTAAGCGGCTTAATACCCTGTTTTTCAAAAAGAATAGTTTGCAGTTGCTTGGTGGAAGAAAGGTTAAATTCTTCACCTGCAATTTCATGCGCTTTCTTTTCCAGCTCAGCCAGACGCAGGGTGAGTTCTTCAGAATGATTGTGCAGCACTTTCGGGTCGATCTTCACACCGTTGCGTTCGATGCGCGAAAGTACCGGCACCAGCGGCATTTCGATGTTTTCGAAGACGTTTAGTGGCCCTTTGTGTTTTTGCAGATCCGGCCACATTTTCAGATGCAATTGTAAGGTGACATCTGCATCTTCAGCGGCGTAACGTCCGGCCTCTTCCAGGGCAATCTGGTTAAAGGTCAGTTGATTTTTACCTTTACCGGCAATCTCTTCAAAAGTGATGGTTTTGTGCTTCAACCAACGTTCCGCGAGGCTGTCCATATCGTGGCGACCGGCAACGCTATTGAGAATGTAGGACTCGAGCATGGTATCAAACGCAATCCCCCGCAGCTCAATGCCGTAATTCGCCAGAATGCCGCGATCGTATTTCAGGTTTTGCCCGACCTTCAGCGCCTTTTCATCTTCCAGCAGCGGTTTTAGCAACTCGAGTGCACGCTCGCGAGAGATCTGATCGGGCGCATCAAGATAATCATGAGCAACCGGAATATAGGCCGCTACGCCTGGCTCGATAGCAAAAGAAAGCCCTACCAGGTTGGCAGAGATGTTATCGAGGCTGTCGGTTTCGGTATCAAATGCAAATACCGGCGCTTTTTCCAGCTTCGTAATCCATGCTTTTAGAGTTTCTTCGTCCAGAATAGTGACGTAGTTATCGTAAGAAATCGCTGTTGCAGTCACTTCGGGTGTTTCGTCGACAACAATGGTTTCCTGCGGCTTCGCGGCTGGTTTTGCCCCTTTGGCCTGTAACCATTTGCCCGCTTCGACATCAGCAGTCCAACGCTTGAACTCATACTTTTTGAACAGTCCCAACAACTCTTCAGCCGCCGGTTGTTGTACTTCCAGTTGTTCGCAGGTCAGTTCCAGTTCAACGTCGGTTTTAATCGTCGCCAGCTGGTAAGAGAGATAGGCCACCTCTTTATTTTGCTCAAGCTTCGCCGCCATTGTTTTCGCGCCACGGAAGCTCAATCCAGCAATTTTTTCCGGCTCGGCATACAGCGTATCCAGGCCGCCAAGACCTTGTAGCAGCGCCTGCGCGGTTTTTTCGCCGACGCCCGGTACGCCAGGAATGTTATCAGAAGAGTCGCCCATCAGCGCGAGGAAGTCGATGATCAGTTCTGGCGGTACGCCGTACTTATTCACCACCTCTTCCGGGCCGAGGATAGTATTTGTCATGGTGTTGATAAGCGTAATATTTGGCGTCACCAGCTGCGCCATATCTTTATCACCGGTGCTGATCAATACCGGACGCCCGGCTTTTTCGGCTTCGCGCGCCAGAGTACCGATAACGTCGTCTGCTTCTACGCCAGAAACGGCCAGCAGAGGCAGCCCCATCGCTTTTACCATAGTGTGCAGGGGTTCGATCTGCGCGCGCAAATCGTCCGGCATTGGCGGGCGATGTGATTTGTAATGTTCAAACAGTTCATCACGAAAGGTTTTTCCCTTGGCGTCAAAGACCACCGCTGCATGCGTCGGTTGGTATTGCATGATCAGACTACGCAGCATGTTGAGGACACCGTACATCGCACCGGTTGGCTCGCCTGCGCTGTTAGTCAGCGGCGGAAACGCGTGATATGCGCGATAAAGATAAGATGAACCATCTACAAGGATTAGTGGGTTTTGGGGGATCTGAACCATAATGTCCGTGCCTGTTTATCAGATTATGCGTAAAGGATGCCACAGACAGGATGAAAACATGAGTTTTTCACCGCTTTTCGTGAAAATCTTTTGTAGATCTTCTGGATCGCTCGCAAATCGTCATGTGGATAACTTTGTGTATAAATTATTTACATCACTTTTAATTTATTATCATGCTTGTTACAGCATTATATTTATTGTTGTTTTTCATAAAGTTAAAAATAAAAACATTGCTGGTGATTGAGTAATAGGGATTTTTTCTAATGTGGATAGATATGAATTATTTTTCTATCTAAGGATCATCCGTTATTTGGGCCGTTTTCTGCTAAAATCTGCGCCTTGCGCTTCTTTAGCGCACTGTCTATGGCTAACCTTTTGAATAATTTAATTATGACGAGAATACTCGCTGCGATAACACTTTTGGTGAGTATCGTATTGACCATTTTGGTCACCATTTTTTGTTCTGTCCCGATCATCATTGCCGGGATCGTAAAACTATTGTTACCTGTGCCAGTGATTTGGCGAAAGGTATCGCTTTTTTGTGATTTTATGATGTATTGCTGGTGTGAAGGATTAGCGCTATTACTGCACCTTAACCCACACCTGCAATGGGAAGTTCGCGGACTGGAAGAACTAAGTAAGAAGAACTGGTATCTGCTTATTTGTAACCACCGCAGTTGGGCTGATATTGTTGTACTGTGCGTGTTGTTTCGTAAGCATATTCCAATGAACAAATATTTTCTCAAGCAGCAACTGGCCTGGGTGCCTTTCCTTGGCCTGGCATGCTGGGCGCTGGATATGCCATTTATGAAGCGCTATTCCCGCGCTTATTTGATACGTCATCCGGAACGGCGCGGTAAAGATGTTGAAACCACTCGCCGATCTTGCGAAAAGTTTCGCCTGCATCCCACCACGATTGTGAATTTTGTTGAAGGCTCCCGTTTTACTGAACAGAAACACCAGCAAACCCACTCGACATTTAAAAACCTCCTGCCTCCCAAAGCCGCCGGTATCGCGATGGCACTGAATGTACTGGGTAAACAATTCGATAAACTACTCAATGTTACGCTGTGTTATCCGGACAATAACCGCCAGCCATTCTTCGATATGTTAAGTGGCAAACTGACGCGGATTGTCGTGCATGTGGATTTACAACCTATTGCTGAAGAGTTGCATGGCGACTATATCAATGACAAAAGCTTCAAACGTCATTTTCAGCAGTGGCTGAACACACTGTGGCAGGAAAAAGACCGACTTCTGACTTCACTGATGTCATCACGGCATCAGGATAAGTAGTTATAACTCGCCTCCGTATTAGCAGAGGCGAGTTATCATTTTAATTCACTAAACGTCCGGCACGAGACATAAATTCTTCTTCGCTCATCTCCTGACCGTTAAAAACAACTTTACCTGGCAAATAATGCAGTTGCAGCGAGGCAATATTGTTGTCAATTGTGATTAACTGAAACATCTTACCTAATGTTGCCATTCCGCCGATTTGTTTATCAGCCAGCTTTTGAGCTTTTTCAGCATCCATTCCTTCAGATAAATTAAGCTGTTTAGCTATTTCAGTGACGACATTAATCGGTACATTCATATCCAGATTGAACGATTTAATATCTTTGTTTGTGGATGATGAAGATTTAGCTGGATCGACAATACTAATATCCAGATTAGCATTTAGTTCACCGACAGCGTTCTTCCAGCTTACAGGTAGTTTAATGATCGGCTCACTTTTTTGTAATAACGGTAAATACTCTTTGAACAATGCAGTATTCATTGCTTCCAGTGCATCTTCATCATTTGCTAACTCAGGGTGTGCTGCAAGTTGCTTCTGCGTCGCAATGTTGTACTGGATGATAAACTGGCGAACTGCTAAGGGATCAATAGATTCAGCAATCAATGACCACTGACCGCTACCGAGTTGTTGATTCCCTTTTGTTAACTTATCAAGTTCGTAGGTCAGATTCACATTGATATAATCTTTATCTTTTACGCGCTCTAGTGTGGTTTTCGCGACAAAAGCGTCGATTTTGGCAACTTCGTCACCGCGATTGATAATGCTGATCTGATTAAATTTCGACTCGCTTTCACCAACCGGAAATTTCTTTTCTGCTAATCGCGTCAGAGAATTAATGGTAAAATTTTTCGCCGTGACTTTATTCATTGGCGATAATTCCAGAACAATATCTTCGACTTTGCCTTCAACATCGAGATTAGACAATGAACTGTCATCACCATTAAAAGTAAACTGACCTTCACCAAAGGAGAGTTTTCCATACTCTGCAGGGGCAACGTCCAGAGTTGTAGAGAAAGAACCGCCAAAGGCGAATCGCAATGTCGCTTCGACGGGCGCTCTATCTTTTGCAGCAATAAATAGCGGCTGTGTCAGTTCATTATTGACTAATTTAACTTTTGCTGCCGCCATAGCAGGTAAGATATTGCCGCTTTTTAACATTGATAGCGGCAAGGGGCCATGATCGACATCCACATCAAATGCAATACCTTGTCCTGGCTTGATATTGAGATCTGGCGCACCTTTATCAAAGGTAATAAGCATTTGAAAATGAGAGCTAAAAAAACCTTTGTCAAAGTTTTTATAGCTGGCGGTCATATCATAGGCATGCTCTCCCTTCTTTTTACTGTCGTTAAAATCTTTAATAAATTTTTCGACGCCAGACTGGATTTGAGTCCCTTCATACCATGTTCCACCGCCCCAGATAATGGCTAATGCAACAATAACACCTGTGGCTGACTTACGTATCATTTCTATTATTCCCTGATAAAACAGCAAAACTTTTAATATCCGCGCTTGATATTAAAATGTCCAGAAACGAGGTGAATTATCAGAAAGTATTTATATTGATTAAACAACAAAAAAAGCCCGTGAATATTCACGGGCTTTATGTGAATTACAATAAATTATTTTTTCTCAGACAGATATTTCACTGTATCAGCATACTGCTGAACAAAAACATCCATATTGCTGGTATCCATACCCTGCGGATTCAGCTGATATTTACCGTTAACAAACATCGCTGGAACGCCACGCAATTGTACATCTGCAGCCGCTTTTTCTTGCTGTGCGACCAGAGATTTAACAACAAAGCTGTTCCATGCTGCATCATACTCTTCGCCTTTAATACCTGCGTTGATGAAGACATCACGAATGTCGGCCGTAGAGCGAATGGTCTGTGTTTTCTGTACGCCTTCAAACAGTGGTACAGTCACTTTATCTTCTACGCCCAGCGCCATCGCCACAGCCCACGCTTGTGTCAGAGATTGCCCCAGCTCCCCGCCCATGAAGTTGACGTGGTATTTAGTCATCTTCACACCTTCCGGCAGTTTTTTCTTCACATTCTCAGAAATATGCAGAACTTCTTCAAACTGATAGCAGTGTGGGCAGAAGAAAGAGAAAAACTCCAGCACTTGCGGTGCGCCAGCAACCGGCTTTTCCAGCGTGGTGTATTGTTTACCATCTTCATACTGCGCCGCCGATGCGCTAAACGCTAAAACCAAACCAGCCAGCGCCAGCCAAATCTTTTTCATGATCTACTCTCTCCGATTAATACATAGGTGTTAATTGCAAAGGGGGTTCTTGTAGAACTTTTGCCTGTTCTATAAAAGTTGCCGTCTGTCGCAGCCAGTAATCTTCCCCGGTTAACCACGGGAAATTTTTCGGGAACGCCGGATCAGCCCAACGCCGCATTAGCCAGGCAAGATAATAAACCAAACGCATGGCGCGTAAAGGTTCAATCAGTCCGATTTCAGCGGTGTCGAACTCGCTAAATTCTTCATAAGCTTCAATAATAGTTTCTAACTGCATCCGCTGCTCAGCTTTATCGCCATTCAGCAACATCCACAGGTCCTGAATTGCAGGGCCATTACGCGCATCATCCAAATCGACAAACATTGGGCCATCGCGCCAGAGAATATTTCCGGCATGGCAGTCACCATGTAATCGCAGAACGGTGAAGTCCTCCCGCCAGTGTGCTGTAACGGCGGTAATAAGTTCATCCGTTGCCTTAAGGAAGGCCGCTTTCAGCCCAGAAGGTATCAGCGTAGCATTTTCAAACAGCTTGCGTGGCTCAATGAGATATTCATTCAGACCGAGGGTCGGGCGATGGATAAAAAGCTGTTTGCGCCCCGTCTGGTGCATACGCCCTAAATAACGCCCAACCGCTTCCATCTGATCGATATTATCAGCTTCGAACTGGCGACCACCGACGCTTGGAAAAACAGCGAAATAAAATCCCTGATGATTCAATAAAGTTTGACCGTTAAAGGCCACAGGTGCTGCGACCGGAACTTCATCGTTAACCAGCTGCAACGCAAATTGATGTTCTTCGAGAATTTGATCGGCAGTCCAACGTTCAGGGCGATAAAATTTGACGACAAAACGTCGACGATCTTCGTCCTGAAATTGATAGACACGGTTTTCATAGCTGTTAAGCGGGGTAAGACCGGAATCCACCCGGATCCCATGCTCAAACAGAGCGTCCATGATGGTATCCGGGTGTAGTGTCTGGAAAGTAAAAGCGCTGTTGTTCATCCCATCATCCGGAAAACATTACGAATGATGAAGGATATCATTTCACAATGATTTTGTTGGTAGCGCTTACAAGCTTTTACTCTTTAATTACGCCACGCGCGCGTAATAGCGCCGTTTTGAAGTCTTCTTCATAATCTTTCTGCAACCCAGGGATCACCGCATCTTTCGCGGAATCGCGCATTTTCAGGTGATAGATCAGAATGTCATCCGTCAAATCCGCCAGTTCGCCGTCAAAACCTGACTCTTTCGCCAGTTTCTGCAAAAATTGCAGCAGGTTAAGGTCTGGCTCTTTTTGCCAGGCTGGCTGGAGGAGTTCAATAACTTCATTCAGACGTTTACATTTCATAGTAATGCTCCTTACTCTTGAGACAGACACGTTAGCAGGGTCAATCCCACAATAAAAGAGGCGATATCGGTGAATCTGATGACGACGATAACAGGCGTTGTGCTGGCAGGCGGTAAAGCCAGACGAATGGGCGGCGTAGATAAAGGATTGCTTGAATTAAACGGCAAACCGTTGTGGCAACATGTCGCTGACGCGCTTATGGCGCAGCTGTCTCACGTCGTGGTTAATGCCAATCGTCATCAGGAAATCTATCAGGCCAGTGGTCTGAAAGTAATAGCGGATTCACTGGCGGATTATCCTGGCCCGCTGGCGGGAATGCTTTCGGTAATGCAGCAGGAAGCAGGTGAGTGGTTTCTGTTTTGTCCGTGCGATACGCCTTATATTCCCCACGATTTAGTCTCCCGGCTTAATCATCAGCGCAAAGATGCACCTGTTGTGTGGGTCCATGACGGTGAACGCGATCATCCAACTATTGCTCTGGTAAATCGCGCTATTGAGCCGTTGTTGCAGGAATATCTGCAAGCAGGAGAACGCCGGGTAATGGCATTTATGAATCTTGCTGGCGGTCACGCGGTTGATTTTAGCGACCGTAAAGAAGCATTTGTGAACGTGAATACGCCAGAGGAGCTTGCCCGATGGCAGGAAAAACAATGATACCGCTACTCGCCTTTGCCGCGTGGAGCGGCACCGGAAAAACGACGCTGTTGAAAAAACTGATCCCGGTATTATGCGCCAGAGGGATCCGCCCGGGGCTGATTAAACATACGCATCATGATATGGATGTCGATAAACCGGGCAAAGATAGCTATGAGCTGCGCAAGGCTGGCGCGGCACAAACCATCGTTGCCAGCCAGCAGCGTTGGGCGCTAATAACGGAGACGCCAGACGAAGAAGCGCTGGATCTGAATTTTCTCGCAAGTCGAATGGATACCTCAAAGCTGGATCTGATTCTGGTTGAAGGGTTCAAGCATGAAGAGATCGCGAAGATTGTGCTGTTTCGCGATGGAGCTGGACATCGACCGGAGGAATTAGTGATAGACAGGCATGTTATTGCTGTAGCCAGTGATGTGCCGCTTAATCTTGATGTCGCGTTACTGGATATTAATGATATTGAGGGGCTGGCTGATTTTGTGGTGGAGTGGATGCAAAAGCAGGCCGGATAAGCAAGAGTAGGCTGGAGAAGACGCGCCAGCGTCGCATCCGGCATTTTTTTCTGCATCAACGCAAAAAGGCCATCCTGACGGATGGCCTTTTGCTTTATTTGATGCCTGGCA
>NZ_VATQ01000005.1:0-12253 GCF_005781135.1 Escherichia sp. E3659
GCCTTCTCAGCAGCGCTGACATCAATTTGTGTCACCCGCAGCGCATACTTTTCATCCAGCGCGTTTAACCAGTTCAGCAGATCATTAAACACCACAGGTTCTATCCAGACCTGAATATTCTCCCCGCGCTCAGCTATCCGCTTGATGACCACTGAGTGCGCGGAAGCACTGTCACTGATGACCCGCGATACCTGTGCAGGCGTTGTCGTGGCGGATTTTCGCGCCGTAATAATATCCGGCGCGGCGCTCTTCATCCGGGAGTTCATCGCCACCAGCTGTTGCAACATCGTCTCCTGTTGCTCTATCCGTTCGCTCAAAGGCTGCCAGATGAGGACGTAATATCCGACGCTAAACAGGAACACTGCCGCTGCCAGTAACATGCCTTTTTCACGCGGCGAACGGCCCGCCAGGTGTTGTGTCAGCCAGTGTTCGCCACGGCTTAACTGGCGCTCACGCCATTGCTGAAAATAGTGAATAAATTTATCGCGTAACATGTTATTTCCTCCGCAACGTTACGCCGCCGGAAACCGCATCACCCTCTTTCTGTAACGCGTCCTGTTGCACAACAAAATCTGCCGCCAGCGCGCTACGCAGTTTGTCGAAACTGGCAAAATTCGCGGCCCGCAGCTGGAGGTGAAGCGTCTGGCGTTTTTGATCAAAGGTGAAACCACGCATCTCGATGTCGGTAAGTGACGCTGATTTCAGGGTACTGGCGATCGCTGACAATTCTGTGAGCAGCCGGGTATCGTCGGCCTGCGGGCGATATTTTTTCAGCGCCATCGTCACCTGAGAGCGCAAATTCACAATCCGTTTTTGCTCCGGGAACAGCGTTAAGAACTGTTTCTCAGCCTGGGCGCGGCTTTGCGCCACCTGTTCGCTGACGCTCCATAACGTCCCCCCCCGTTCCACTGCCAGCGCAACCAGAATCAGCAATACCGGCAGAATCATCACCCGCCAGCGCGCCCACTGTTTTCGGTAGCTGACACGAGGCTGCCACGGTCCAGTTAGCAGGTTCCCTTCCGGTTCGCCATAAGTGGTAATGGCGGGCAGAGCCGTAATTGTCAGGCGTTCAGCGTCTGCGCCAGCCCATGCAGATAGCTCTTCCTGCGCGATCCCGACCACGGTTAGCGAAAGCGGTAAATCCTGCTCATTGAGCTGGGCGCGGAACATGACCGGAGCCAGCGCACGCCCGGCGCTCCATCCCCGGCATTCATCGATGCGGCAGATAACCCGTTGCGCATCGCCAGCCATAAATCCACAAGGAATAGACATCCAGTCTGGCGCGACGGTAGCGCGGGTGATGCCGTTTTCCTGCAACCACTGCGTAATGTTGCGCATATGCTGTTGGTGAATCACTGCCACGGTTGCCAGTTGCTGGTCGATTTTCAACGGGGCGAAATGCAGTTCGTCGATATCCTGATTCAGCTCTTCTTCCAGTAAGGCGGGCAGAATAGTCGGTATCTGCTTGCGGGCAACATCAGGCAGTTCAACCTGCCAGACGCTGATCCATTCGCCGGGAATGTAGAGGCGAATCGCATCAGTTTGCAGCCATTGCTGAAGTTGTTCATCGCCGATTTCAGGCCAGATGCCGTGCTCCACGTCGGGTGTACGGCGCTGCCAGCGGATGGGAGCAGCGGCGCAAAGCGGGAAAAAAATCTCAAGGATGGAACTCACTCACTTTCTCCTGTCTGATGCCAGAGAACAGAAAAGTGTTGTGGGCCCATGCGGACAATTAACGAATTCATCGTCAGTTCAATCTCATTCACGGTGATATCTGAACGCAGCCAGAAGTAATTGCTGTCCACGCTCAGGACGGTTTTTAGCTGTTTTTTAGTACGCTCATCGACGTCAGCAAGTAGCGGCTGTGCAAGAAACTGATCGACATCTTCCCAGCCCTTCGCCGGACGTTGTTGTAATAACGCCCGCGCCTGAACAGGGCTTAACCACGGGTCAAACAGCGCCTCAAGAATCACACTTTGCGTGACATCTAATGTATTGATGTTGATTTGCTGGCGGGCCATCGGCAGCGCACAGACCAACGGTTTCAGTTTTTGATAAAGCCCGGCGTCCATTCCCTGTACCACGCGCATTTCGCTGATATCCGCCAGCGGTTGATTATTGGCGTAGAACGGCACCGAACGGGCAAGATACTCGCTGTCTTCACGACCCAGACGCGTCTGCACGCTGCGGTCTTCGTCAATAAACTCCCACAGGCTTTCGGCTATCAGTTCGGCCCGATAAGCAGGTACATCAAGGCGCGAGATCAGGACAATCAGTTGTTGTACCGCGAGCGGACGCGACGCCGTCGTCGGCTGAGCGAGGGCATTCAGGTTAAAGCAGGCCTGTGCGTCACGCAGAGTGACGGCGATTTGCCCCTGCGGCAGTGGGAAAAAACGGGGGCCGGAAGCCCACGGCTGTGCCAGATACACGCGTTGTTCATTTTTCAGGCTCAGGCTGAGCGCGCTCAGCGCCAGGCTTTCTGCACTGGCGCTGTACCACAGTGCCTGCTGGTACTCCTGCTGGCTGCGCGTTCGCCCAAGTTGTTGCTGCATCCGCCCGGAAAGTGTGATGGTTACCAGCATCATGACCGCCAGCAATACCAGCACCACGACCAGTGCCATTCCGCGTTTTGGTGGTGAGGTGATCATGATAATTGCGGCCCGCGTAACAACCAGATGCGTTCAATCTCGCCCCATTGTGGCGAATGCAGGGTCATACGCACCGCTACAGGGATCGCCTGTACTGACGACCAGCTCTCCTGCCAGCGCGTGCCGTCGTAGAACTGCAAACGGAGCGAATCCGCCGGGATTAATTTTTGCGTTGTCGGCTTCACGCTGCCTGCGGCATCGGTCAGCGGCCAGGACAACCGTTCGAGATAACCGTCATGAATGCGATAACCGACGGTGAGCAGATTACTGCGTGGCAGGCGCATCAACGGATTGACCACGCCGCCGCGCACAAAGCGCATCCCTTCACTCTCAGACGCCAGCACGCCAGCGCCCGCCAGTAACGCTGGTTCACGCTGGCCCTGTTCGCCTCTTACCGGACGCGGCATCATTTGTGTCAGATCGTGGGTCAGAAAACTCATCGTTTGCTGCATGAGGTTTAGTTTTTGATCGTGTTCCCCGACGGCGCTATTCACGCGCGTGACGCCGTTTGTCACCTGCTGCGCCATCAGTGCCAGTGAGGCAAAAATGGCAATTGCCACCAGCATTTCCAGTAACGTGAAACCAGCGCGAGTCCTTCTCACTGTTGGCCTCCCACGGCGCTAAACCAGGCGCGTCGTGACTGAATCACCGACGAAAAGTCTTCGTGAAGACTGACTTCAATATCCACCGCCTGGAGCAGCGCGTTACCGGTATTCAGCGGTGTGGTTCGCCAGTACCAGCGGCTTCCTGCCATATCACTCTCGCCCTGGTGCCTGACCGCTCGTTGTTCACGGGTCATCAGGTAGAGCAGCGCGGTCTGGTTTTCAGCTACCCAGCCCGCTACCGTTTTTTCCTCAAGAATTTGCTGATTACTCAGCGCACCGCTGGCAATCTGTAACACCGCCGTGGCAGCCAGCGCAAAAATCGCCAGCGCGAGCATCACTTCCAGCAAGGTAAATCCGCGCTTCATGGCATCCTCTCATCACATTGATTGAGGGATAACGCGCCATCGTGCGCCAGTTTTACCGCCCAACATGCGTTTTGCGCCGCCGAGTAGAAGCGCAGCGTAAACGGCGTGGCGGGTTCAAAAGGCGAAAAACGGATCTGCGGCGTCTTCTTTTTCGCCTCTTTTTGCAGCTCCAGTTCAATATCGTGCAGCGTCAGGCGACGGCGTTGCAGCTCCAGCGCATACTCCTTCTGCCAGATATCACTTCCGGGTTGTAACAGCATTTGCACCTGTTTCGGCACCGTAACCTGTGCCGATAACCGGGTCGCAGAAACGGGCAACCACTGCCCGTGACGACGCTGCATAAACTGGTATCCCGGCGGGTCGATTAACACACCGAGTGTTTTCCCTTCGATCACTGCCATGTCCTTAAACTGCGCAAAGCGAGTCAGAAAATCCTGCGCTGCTTTTTTCGCGGGCGATTCAGAATCGGTCGCAAACGTCTGTACCACGCCCGCACTGGCAAGGCCGATAAGGAAAATCACCAGCATGATTTCCAGAAGAGTGAATCCGCGTTCAGGCACTGATTACTGAAACTCCTGCAAATTCCAGTTACCGATATCTGCGCCAGCGCCTTCCCCGTTTTCCTGACCATCCGCCCCCAGGGTGTAAACATCAAACAGTCCTTTTTCACCCGGGCTGAGATACTGATAATCATTGCCCCACGGATCTTTTGGCAGTCGTTTGATGTATCCACCGGTACGGTAGTTGCGGGCGTCCGCCATATTGGCTGGTTGCTGGATCAGCGCCTCAAGCCCCTGCTCGGTAGTCGGATAACGCCCGTTATCCAGTCGATACATATCCAGCGCGTTCTCCAGCGCCACGATATCGCTGATGGCTTTTTGCCGATCCGCTTTCTCTTTATTGCCCAACAGGTTAGGCACCACCAGACTTGCCAGGACGCCAAGAATAACAATCACCACCATCACTTCCAGCAGGGTAAAACCTGCCCGTGGTTTTTGTGTGCGGGATAACGAATTCATGTGATAACTCCGTAAATTACATTCCAACCATATTGTTCAGTTGCAGCATCGGCTCGAGGATGGCGATGACGATAAACAGCACCACGCCCGCCATCATCACCACCAGAGCTGGCTCAGACAGCCCCAACGCCAGCCCCACCTGGGTATCAAATTCCCGCTCCTGGTTAACTGCGGCCTGTTCGAGCATGGTTTCCAGTTCGCCGCTCTGTTCGCCGGAAGCGATCATGTACAGCATCATCGGCGGGAACAGGCGCAACTCTGCCAGCGCGGCGCGCAAACTGCTTCCTTCGCGGACGCGATCTGCCGCCAGCAGCAGTTGTTGCTCGACATAGCGATTTGCCGACACGGCGGCAGCGGTCTGAATACCTTCCAGTAGCGGAACACTGCTGGCGGTGAGGATGCTTAACGTGCGGGAAAAACGCGCCGTATTCAGCCCGCGCGCAACACGCCCCGTCACGGGCAGGCGCAGCAAGGTTTTATCCCAGCGCAGGCGCATAGCAGGATTTTTGAGTAGCCGTTGCCCCAGAACCAGAAGCACCAGCAATCCCGCCAGCCAGTAAACACCACTGGCCTGTAACGCGTCGCTCATAGCGATGAGCATTCGGGTGGAGGTGGGTAGCGCGTGTCCGAGATGATCGAACTGTTCGATGATTTTCGGCACCACTGCCGTTAGCAAAATAGTGACCACGCCCGTTGCCACCACCAGCAGAACCAGCGGATAGAGCATGGCCTGCAACAGGCGTGATTTCAGGCGCTGGCGTTGTTCGGTGTAATCTGCCAGGCGATTGAGCACCACATCGAGATGCCCGGATTTTTCTCCGGCAGCCACCATCGAACAAAACAGAGAATCAAAGACGCGGGGATGTTCGCGCAGGCTGTCCGACAGGGTATAACCTTCCTGAATCCGGCTGCGCAGCGCCATTCCGAGGCTTTTCACATGCAGTTTTTCACTTTGCTCACTGACCGCCTGTAAGCAGGTTTCCAGCGGCATTGCTGCCTGCACCAGCGTTGCCAGTTGGCGAGTGAACAGCGCCAGATCTGCCGCCGCCACGCGTCGATGTGCATGTCGCCGACGCTGCAACATTCCCCCTGACGAAGCATTCATCCGTGCTTCAATGTGCACGGGAATAAGCTCTTTACCGCGCAACAACTGGCGGGCATGACGCGCGGAATCCGCCTCAATCATGCCTTTGGTTTTGCGACCATTACGCTCCAGCGCCTGATAGTAAAACAGTGCCATTACGCCTCCATGGTTACCCGCAGAACTTCATCGAGAGAGGTTTCTCCGGCGAGCACTTTCTCAATGCCGTTGCTGCGGATACCCGCAGAGTGTTGCCGGACATAACGTTCCAGCTCCAGTTCCCCGGCCTGACGGTGGATCAAATCACGCAATGTGGCATCCACCACGATCAGCTCATGGATGGCAGTACGTCCGCGAAAACCTTTGTGATTACAGGCGGGGCAGCCCTGCGGATGGTACAGAGTGACGGTACAGGCGTCGGTAATTCCCAGCAGGCGTTTTTCTTCATCAGTGGCAGGCGCGGCCTGGCGGCAGTCGGTGCACAGCGTGCGGACCAGCCGCTGCGCCATCACGCCCGTCAGGCTGGAAGAGAGCAGGAAAGGCTCTACCCCCATATCCTGCAAACGTGTGATCGCCCCCACCGCCGTGTTGGTATGCAGCGTGGAAAGTACCAGGTGTCCGGTCAATGACGCCTGGACGGCGATTTCTGCGGTTTCGGTATCGCGGATTTCACCGACCATCACCACATCCGGGTCCTGACGCAAAATCGCGCGCAGCCCACGGGCGAAGGTCATCCCGACGCGGGTGTTGACCTGCGTCTGACCGATCCCTTCAATCATGTATTCGATGGGATCTTCAACCGTGAGAATGTTGCGCGAATGGTTGTTCAGCTCCTGCAATCCGGCGTACAGCGTGGTGCTTTTGCCGGAACCTGTCGGCCCCGTCACCAGAAAAATGCCGTGCGGTTTGTGTAACAGCTGGCGCAACTGCGCGGTCAGTTGCTGGCTTAAACCCAGACGCTCCAGCGTCAGGCGGGCCTGGTTTTTGTCCAGCAGTCGCAGCACCACGCGCTCGCCCCAGGCGGAAGGCATGGTGGAGACACGCACATCAATCGCCCGACCGCCCAGCAGCAGCGCAATGCGTCCATCCTGTGGTACGCGCTTTTCGGCAATATCCAGCCGCGCCATCACCTTAATACGCGATACCAGCAGCGAGGCCAGTTTGCGCCCTGGACGCAGCATTTCATGCAATGTGCCGTCAACGCGAAAACGGATCACCAGACTCTTTTCAAACGTCTCGATGTGGATATCCGAAGCGCCTTCTTTAATCGCCTCTGCCAGCATGGCGTTGATCAGTTTGATGATTGGCGCATCGTCGTCACTTTCCAGCAAATCTTCCGTTTCCGGCAGCTCTTCTGCGAGGGTAAAGAAGTCCTCGGCAGAACCGAGATCTTCCATCAGCTGGCGAGCCTCGGAAGAGTCCCGCTGCCAGACTGCATTCAGTCGCTGTTCAAATTCGGCCTCGTCGATTTGCCGCAGCGTAAAGGGCGCGTTCAGCCCCCGCTGCAACTCCTGCAAAACAGAGAGCGACAACGGATGAACATGGAGGATCTCCAGCGACGCTTCGCACCATGCCACCAGGCTAAACCGACGGCTGAAACTGTAGGGCAGACGCACGGTGTTAGCGGTGGTTTCCTGTGCTACAGGCACCATTAACGCGTTCTCCCGGCATTGAGGAACGCGCGTACTTCCGGCGGTAAGGCCTGGTTTTGCGCTGGCAGTACCGGCTGCGCGGTATGCGGCATCAGGCTTAAGCCTTGCTCATCGCGATAGATCTGTTCGGCGCGCATATAGTTATATTTGCGCTGCGACACGCCGTCTGCCGCCATACCGTCACGCAGAATGGTCGGGCGGATAAACACCATCAGGTTACGTTTTTCTTTTTTATCCGCAGTGGATTTAAACAGGTTACCAATCAACGGGATATCGCCCAGCAGCGGCACTTTCGCCACGCTTTCTCCCGCCTGGTCGTCCATCAGACCGCCAAGCACGATCAGCTCGCCATCGTTAGCCAGCACGGTGGTTTTCAGTTTGCGCTCGCCAAACACGACGTCGAGGCTGGTCTGTCCTTCCACCTTCGAGACTTCCTGTTCAATCACCATCTGTACCGCGTTTCCTTCGTTAATCTGCGGCGTGACTTTCAGCATGATGCCGACTTTTTTCCTCTCTACTGTATTGAAAGGATTGCTGTTATTGGAACCAACGGTAGAGCCGGTTAATACCGGAACGTCCTGGCCCACCATGAAGAAGGCTTCCTGGTTGTCCAGCGTGGTGATGCTCGGCGTGGAGAGCACGTTCGAGCTGGAGTCGTTTTTAACCGCCTGTACCAGTGCCATCCAGTCGCCTTTCACCACACCAACCGCCGTACCGCTAAAGCCAGAAAGCAGCTGTGCGAGCGTGGAGAGATCGCCGTTAGTATCCGGGTTAATGGTGGTGGCGCCGTTTTCACTGATCACTGTCGAGCCTTTCTGCGGTTTCGCCTGAGAAATGGCTGCCCCCAGCGTGCCAATAGGGATCTGCGTACCGTTAGCAAACTGCATTAATCCGGCATCTTTCGACGCCCACTGCACGCCGAAGTTGATATTGCTGCCTTCGGCAACTTCCACGATCAACGCCTCGACATGCACCTGAGCACGGCGAATATCCAGTTGTTCAATCACGCTTTGCAGCGACTGCATGATGTCCTGCGGCGCGGTAACAATCAGGGCATTACTGTGTTTGCTGGCAGCAATGGAAACAACCTCACGCCCGCTACCGACCGTGCCTTCCGCCTCTTCTTTAGCCGCCGTGAGCGTGCCGCTGACCTGCTTCAGCACATCGACCAGATCTTCGGCTTTGCTGTATTTAAGATAGAACACCTGGCTGTTGCCGCTGCGTTCCATTTCTGAATCCAGGCGACGGATCAGGCGGCGCATTTTGTCCCGCGTGGCGGGGTCACCACTGACAATCACACTGTTGGTGCGTTCGTCGGCGACAATTTGAGATTTCAGCGTTGCTGGCTGGTTCTCGCCACTGTTTTTGGTCAGGCTTTCCAGCACGCGGGCAATTTCCGAGGCCGAGGCGTTATCCAGCGGGATCACCTCTTCGGTGCGGTTTCCTGCGTGATCCACGCGCTGGATCACTTCCGTCAGGCGCTCCACGACTGAAGCGCGTCCGGTAAGCATAATCACGTTGGAGGGATCGTAATTGACGACGTTGCCAGAACCCGCGCTGTCGATCATCTGGCGCAAAATCGGCGCCAGCTCGCGTACCGACACATTACGCACCGGCACCACTTTGGTGACCATTTCATCGCCCGCGTAGTTGTCGCTGCCTTCACCGACCAGCGGCAGCGGCTCGACTTTCGCGGCGCTGGATTTCACCACCTTCAGCACGTCGTTTTCCATCGGTACGACGGCATACCCCTGTGCTTCCAGCAGGTTAAGGAATAGCTGGTAATACTGGCGTTCATTGAGCGGCGTCATGGTGCGAATACTCACTTTCCCCTGTACGCCCGGCCCCATAATGATGGTCTTATTAAGGTTAGCGCCGACGGTTTCGATGAACGATTTCAGGTCGGTATCTTTAAAATTGGCGGTGAAGGTGGCTTCTTCCGCCCAGACCGGTGAACTACATAATGCCGCTGCCAGCACCAGCGGCAGTAAACGCTTTTTTGTTTTGAGGCCAGTTGTCTTCTTACGCCAGACCGACAACGTAATATCACGCCAAAACACGATGAATGATTCTCCTGGATTAAATGCGGTTAGCGCAGCGCGATGGAAATGTCGTGGCGCGCACCCTTGCGTAAAACCGTAAGTTGAATGGAATCCATTGAAGGTAACTGCCGCATCAGAGCAATCATTGCTCGTGGATCAGTGAAATCCTGCTGATTTAGCGCAATGGCGATATCGCCTTCCCTGAAACCGCTGGCATCGAACAGAGAACGATCTGCCCCCGGCTTCACTGCATAACCGACAATCCCCTCCTTACGCACAGGCGTAAGCTGGATATAGTTAAAAATTTTCTGCGGATCTTTCGCCAGTGCCTGACGCACGGCAGCCGGGATCTCAACTGGCGTACTGACAGCAGGCTCAGCAACGGCTTGCTTTGCTTCGTCACTGGCGGCTTTTTTGTTGGTCACAGCAACTGTGGAACGTTCCTCTTCTGCCAGACTCAGACGCTCTATTTTTCCCTGATAACGCAGCATCACATGGTCGCGGTTAATTTCCTCAATCACCGCGTTGTGAGAGCCAAGCGTTTCCCCCTGCAAATAGACCTGCTGTTTACCGCCTTCTTCAATAACCGCGCCGGGTCTGGCGCCAAAGGCGATCCCGCGCAGCACCACATTAAGACGCGTTTCTGCCACAGGCGCAGGTTCGGGTTGTTTTACGGGCGCGGCAACGGGCTGATATTTGCCAAACCAGTTTTGCTGGCTGATTAATTGCACGTCTTTTTTATCGAACGGTTTTGCATCCGCACGGGGCGGTTTATTCACCGATTGAGAAACCGCCGTATATTCCGCAGAAAAGGAGAAATAGCGCCAGAGTGAATACGCCACTTTTGCAGAAATAATAAGCAGCATCAGCCAGAACATCCCGCGTGCGATTTTTCGCAGATGCTCTTTGTCTGTATGAAGAGATTGTCTCTGGCTAAGAGTGTGACGAATTTTTGTCAGCCATTGAATGAGATAAATTCGTGCGTCACGAAAAACAACCCGCGCCAATTTATATCTACCCGACGTTATGCTTTAACTATTCCACAGGTGGTACGATCCAGTTTCCGCTGATACTGGTTACCTGTGCGTGTATCATTAATTGTTATGCTGTAATTAATTCCCTCGGTGATCATTAATTTCACCGTTGGGTCAGCGCACATTTGTCGTTGATAGCTGGTTAAAAAGGCGTCAGGCGTCTGCGTGGTCTGAGTACCCGCTTCGCTGATAATGGTCATTTTTACCGTCGTGCCGCTACTTTGTGCCAGCACTAAGGTATATCCCGCAGATTTAATCGGCAGGTTTTGGCTGATATTTTGCGCCTGTTTTTTCGCCAGTAAACTGGCGTTTTCATTATGGCTGGCACAGCCACTTAATAATCCTGTAACGCTCAACAATAGCGATATTAATACCCTCCCTGGCATTTGTTTTATCGACATGGTAAATAATCTCTAAGGTTATTAATAAGAGTTAAAATGTCACTTCGATAATGACGTGGTTATCATTAAAACAATGCCTGTAGATAAAGTGTTGCTATACCGCCCAGACTTAAACACGGTCCAAAAGGCAGTGTGGTTGATCCTCTTTTTGTAATAACGGCATATATCAGGCCGCAGCATGAAGCGATTAAAGCAACATTGGGCAGTGATAACGCCCCCACCCAGCCACCTAAAGCGGCGAAGAGTAATACATCGCCCATGCCTAATGCTTCTTTACGCAGAACTATTCCGGCTATCCAGCGCAGGGAGTAAAAAGTGATAAACCCCACCAGGACGCCGGTAACTGCGTCTTGTAGCGTTAACGGACTCTGCTGCGCCCATGCCGCAATCAGCCCGGTCCACAATACGCCCTGAGTAAAAACATCGGGCAGCCATTGGTTATCGAGGTCAATGATACTCGCGGCAATCAGCCAGGCGGATAATATCATCACCGCCAGCCCCCATCCACTTTCCGGCCAGACCAGACTCGCCAGCAAAAAAGCGAGTGCCGTCAATAACTCCACCAGCGGATAACGCTTGCTGATTTTCGCCTGACAGTCACGGCAGCGCCCTTTGAGCATCAGCCAGGAGAGCAGCGGAATGTTGTCACGTATCCGGATGGTCTGCTGACAATGTGGGCAGTGCGAGCGTGGCAGCGCCAGGCTTATTTTTGACTGCGTACTCGGCATTTCACCGTGAAACTCCGCCATTTGTTGGCGCAGCATGATGGGGTAACGCCAAATCACCACATTCAAAAAACTGCCGATGATCAATCCTCCGACGGTTGCCAGTATGGGCATCGCCGCGGGGTATTGCTGAAAAACATCAAAAAGCATGGTTAAAGGTTATTTGTTGTTACTTGCCGGATGCGGCCTACGGGTGTCTGCCAACGCAAATAATCGCGGCTTTCCCTCCAGACCCGATAAGCTGGCGCATCGGGCATATGTGTTAACCCAATGCGCCTTATTTCATGCCGGATGCGGCGTGAACGCCTTATCCGGCATACAGGCTTACTCGTCTGACATCTTATGCTCGGTAACCTTGTTAATGGTTTCCGGCCCTTGCTGCGGTTTAGGCAGACCAAGCGACGCCAGCGTCTCGTAAGCCGACTGGCTCACACCGCCCTCGAAGCTCATCTCGCTCGCCCCCGGCAGCTGGTAAGCATTCGCGCCCGGATTCCATTTCTTAAAGAACTCCGAAAGATCCGTCTGAGCGACCCAGGATGCACACAGCATCAGCGTGTCGGCAGCGTTACCGTTGGATTCGGCACAGTAATTTCTTTCGCCAAACTTGGTTTTGCCAACATCATCGCCGCGTGCTTTACGATGCATCAACTGGAACAGGTTCCAGCCTTTCATCCCTTCACG